>JAJYMF010000442.1 GCA_021787175.1 Pseudomonadota bacterium
TCGCCTGCGATCGCCTGCACCGGGACCTGCGCGCCGGCATCGCGCTCCCCGCTGCGCTGCAGGCGGCCGGCGACTGCATACGCGCGCATGCCGAGGCACATCCCGGTCGCGCGCCGACCGGCGCCTCGGCGGCGGTCCTTCGGATCCGCGAGAACACTTTCGAGTTGGCCTGGGTCGGCGGCTGCCGCATCCAGCTCGCGCCCGCGTCGCTGTTCTCCGATGCGTCCGCCGCGGTACCGCTGATCGAGGCCGCCGCGCTGCCCGCGGCGTCCGATGCCGAACCACGCCGCGCCTCCGCCACGCAAGTGCTGGGGCTTACCGCCGCGGACGCGCTGACGATCTGCATCCGCAGCGGCCGCTGCACGCCCGGGCAATCCCTGCTGCTGTGCACGGACGGGCTCGGCGAACACGTCGAAACGGCACGCGTCGCGGCGGTGCTGACGCGCGCCGACCTGTCACCGCAGGAGTGCGTCGATCACCTGCTGCTGGCCGCGCTGGACAATGGTGCCCGCGACAACCTCACGGCACTGCTGGTGCGCATTCGCTAGCCCGGTTCCGATTGCCGCCGCCACACGCTGCGGGCCTTGCACTGGCGATCCAGCGCATCCAGCCGGGCAGCGTGCGCCGCCTGCTCGGCGGCATCGGCGCGCAGCACCCGCGGGCGCCGCGTCAGCGGTGATGCGCCCACCGGTACCGCCGCAGCCGGGCGCGCTTCTTCGAGATCGAGGTCCAGCGCGGTCTGGCCCGCGGTCAGGCTGATGAAGACCTCGGCCAGCAGCTCGGCATCCAGCAGGGCGCCGTGCAACTCGCGCGCGGAGTTGTCGATGCCCAGACGCTTGCACAGGGCATCCAGCGAATTGCGCTGCCCGGGGTAGCGCTGCCGCGCCAGCGCCAGGGTATCGAGCACACTGGCGAACTCGGACACGCGCCCGCGCGGCGGATTCAGTCGCGCCAGCTCGGCATCCAGGAAACCGACGTCGAAGGCGGCGTTGTGGATCACCAGTTCGGCCCCGCGGATCAGCTCCAGCAGTTCGTCGGCCACCTCGGCGAAACGCGGCTTGTCGGCCAGGAAGGCGTCATCGAGTCCGTGCACCGCCAGAGCGCCGGCATCCACGCGCCGCTCCGGATTCAGATAGCGATGAAAGGTGCGCCCGCTGCGGCGGCGTTCGCACAGCTCGATGCAGCCGATCTCGATGATGCGATGGCCCTGGGCGACCTCGAGGCCGGTGGTTTCGGTATCCAGCACGACGATGCGGCTCATGACGCCTCCTGCACGGCGAGCGCGGCTTCGCGGGCGGCGCGGTCGACGCGTTCGTTCTCGAGATGGCCGCTGTGGCCGCGCACCCAGTGCCAGTCCACGCGGTGATTCGCCGCCGCCGCCGCCAGCCGCTGCCAGAGATCCTGATTCTTCACCGGCTTGCGATCGGCGGTGCGCCAGCCGTTGGCCTGCCAGCGCGGCAGCCAGTCCAGCACGCCCTGGCGGACATATTGCGAGTCGGTGGTCAGGCTGACCCGACAGGGCCGCTTCAGGCTCTCCAGCGCGGCGATGGCAGCGGCCAGCTCCATGCGGTTGTTGGTCGATGCCGTTTCGGCGCCGCTGAGCAGGCGCTCATGATCCTGCCAACGCAACAGTGCCGCCCAGCCGCCCGGGCCGGGATTGCCCAGACAGGCGCCATCCGTCCAGATTTGCACGCGGGTGTCGGCGCTCATGCGGCGTTGCGCAATACGCCGGAAGCCAGTGAGGCCCCGACCGGCATCACCCGGCCACGCGCGTCCAAGCGCAGCGCCCGCAGCGAACTGCGGCGCTTGCGTGCCAGCAGCAGCGCGCAGGGGCCGCAGACGGCGGAGACCGGACGCAGACGCACGCCGGGCAGTACGGCGCCGCCGCGCTGGCGGACGAACACCTCGACCCCGGCCTGCGCCAGCGTGCGGCCGATGGCCGGCGGCGCCAGCCACTGCAGCGTCGTCGGCGCATCCCGGCGGCGCCAGGCCAGCCAAGGCGACCACAGGCTGAGCGGATGGAAGCCAAGCACCAGCAGCAAGCCCTCGGGCTCGAGTACACGCGCCGCTTCGGCATACAGCCGCGCCGGTTGCTGCACGGCATCTGCCGCGTGCCGCAGCAGCACGACGCGAAAGCTGTCGTCGGCGAACGGCAGACCATCGCCGAGATGTCCGCGCAGCGCGCCGCTCCAGTGCTCGCCATCCGCGCGCAGCCGTGTCCAGTGAGCGATCAGCGGCGTCGCCGGCAGTGCCGGCAGCCCGGACGCGGCGGCGATCTCCAGCGCGTTGGCGGCTGCCTGGCCCACCAATTGCGGCGCCAACAGCTCGATCTCGTCCGCGAGCAGGGCACGCAGACGAGGATGGTCGTAGGGCTCGGCGACGCGTAACGGCATGGGCAACCCGTGATCGATGCTGCATTGTGCGTGATTCGGCTGCCGCATGTTAACCGCCGTCTAACAGCAGGACGCAGCGAGCCGCTTATAGTCGCCCGCTCGATGGAGGACTCCGATGCGGCTGACGCCGGTTGCTGCGTTCGAAGACAATTACATCTGGCTGCTGGCCGACGCGTCCGGCGACGCGCTGGCGGTGGACCCGGGTGACGCCGCGCCGTTGGAGGCAGCACTGCAGCGCGAGAACCTGCGACTGCGCGCCCTGCTGCTGACGCATCATCATGCCGATCATGTCGGCGGCGTCGCCACGCTGGCGGTCCGGCACCAACCGGTCATCTTCGCCCCCCAGGACGCCCGCATTCCGCTGGCCACGCACCGGGTTGCCGATGGCGAGCATATCGAGCTGGCCGCGCCGGCGGCGACGATCGAGGTGATGGCCGTTCCGGGCCATACCGCCAGTCATGTGGCGTACCGCGTCGGCGATCTGCTGTTTTGCGGCGACACCCTGTTCAGTCTCGGCTGCGGGCGCCTGTTCGAGGGCACGCCCGAAACCCTGCTGGCCTCGCTGGACCGCATCGCCTCACTACCGGACTCCACCCGGCTGTGTCCGGCGCACGAATACACCCAGTCCAACGCCGCCTTCGCGCTGAGCGTCGATGCCGACAATCCCGCGCTGATCGCCCGCGCCGGCGCGGTAAGGGCGCTGCGCGAGCGTCGGCAACCGAGCCTTCCGGTCACTTTGGGCGAAGAGCGCGCCAGCAATCCGTTTCTGCGCGTCGACAGTGCCGCCGTGCGCGCATGGTGCGTGCGACACGGTGCCACCGACGATCGTGCGGCTCGCTTTGCCACGCTGCGCCGGGCCAAGGACGGCTTTCGCGCATGACCGCATGGCGTTGTGCCGGCCTCGCGCTGCTGATCCTGGCACTGGCCGCCTGCGCCACGCCGTCGCCACGACCCGCACCATCGCCGCCGCCGCTGCCGTCGGCGGCCGGCGCATCCGCACCGCCCGCGACCCTTCCGCTGCCGCCTGCCGCCACCCCGCCGGCGGCCGCCGCGCCCGATCTCTGGGCCCGCCTGCGCGCGGGTTTCGTTCTGTCCGGCTGCGAGGCCGATCCGGCGGTCGCCGACTGGGCGCGCCGCTACGCGGCCGGCGGCCGCCGCTTCGAAGCCATGGCGACCACCTACCGCCCGCTGATCGCGTTGATCCAACCCGATCTGGCTGCGGCCGGAGTGCCCGGCGAATTCGCGCTGCTGCCGTGGGTCGAGAGCAATTACCGCGCCGTCCCCGGCAGCCGCGAGGGGCCCGCGGGCATGTGGCAGTTCATGGCCGATACCGCCCGCGATGCCGGGCTGGTGATCGTGCCGGGCTACGACGGCCGCCTCGATCCCATCGCTTCGACGCAGGCCGCGGCGCGCCTGCTGGCCGGCTATGGCCGCGATCTCGGCGACTGGCGGCTGGTCGACTGGGCGTTCAACCAGGGCGAATACCGCATCCGCGGCATGCTGGCGCAGCGCGGCGCACCGCCGGCCGATCCGCTGATACCCGACTGGCCGGTGGGCGCGGTCTCGCGTTCGCATCTGACCCAGCTGCTGGGCCTGGCCTGCATCGTGCGCGACCCGCAGCGTTTCCATGTGCGCCTGCCCGCCGCCGATCCGGAGCGTGCGCTGGTCACGGTGGAACTGCCGCAGCCAATCGATCTCGATCTGGCTGCGCGTCTCGCGGGCCTGACTCCGGATGTCCTGCGCGCGCTCAATCCGGGCTACCGGCGCGCGCGCATGCCGGACGACGCACCGCATCACCTGCTGTTGCCGCAACCGGCGCAGGCGCGATTCGCAGCCCTTTATGACCGCCTGCCGGCCACGACATGGGCCGGGTTGAATCCCTACCGGCTGCGCCATCCGGTGCGCCTGGCCGATCTGCTGCCAGCCGACGATCCGCGGATCGGGGCGCTGGCGCAGGCCAACGCGGTCGCCGCCGACGCGCGCCTGCCGGCGCGGCGCGTCCTGTGGCTTCCCGGCGACATCAGGTCCGCCGAGTTGACGCAGCTGCGCGCCGGGCGCAACGACGACCTGCGGCATCGCGTACGCAGCGGCGAGACGCTGTGGGCGATCGCGCACGCGCATCGCATCGCCGTGCACGAACTGGAGCGATGGAATCACCTGCACGGCAGCACCCTGCATCCGGGCCAGTGGCTGCGACTGACCGCGCCGGACTGAGGCGCTACACTGCGCCACGCCACGCCCGGACGTGGAGCTATGCATCGGGAGGACTCATGGGGTTTCTGCACGGCAAGCGCGCGCTGATCACCGGCGTGCTCAATCACCGCTCGATCGCCTGGGGCATTGCCAGCGCGATGCGCCGCGAGGGCGCCGAGCTGGCGTTCACCTACGTCAACGACAAGCTCAAGGATCGCGTCGACGAGGCTGCCACTGCCTTCGGCTCGGACATCGTGCTGCCCTGCGATGTGGCTGACGACGCGCAGATCGAGGCGCTGTTCGCGACGCTGGGCAAGCGCTGGGACGGTTTCGACATCCTCGTGCATTCGATCGGCTTCGCGCCGCGCGAGGCGCTGGCCGGCGAGTTCCTCGATGGCCTGACGCGCGAGAGCTTCCGCATCGCCCACGACATTTCCAGCTACAGCCTGGCGGCGCTGGCCAAGGCCGCACGGCCGCTGATGAAGGGCCGCAACGGCGCGATCCTGACACTGACCTATCTCGGCGCCGAGCGCGCGCTGGCCAGCTACAACGTGATGGGTCTGGCCAAGGCCAGCCTCGAGTCCAACGTGCGCTATCTGGCCTACAACCTCGGACCCGAGGGCACGCGCGTCAATGCCATCTCGGCTGGGCCCATCCGCACCCTCGCTGCCTCCGGCGTGGCCAATCTGCGCAAGATGCTCGACCACGTCGCCGAGAAGGCCCCGCTGCGGCGCAACGTCAGCATCGACGAGGTCGGCAACGTCGGCGCGTTCCTGTGCTCGGACCTTGCCTCCGGCGTCACCGGCGAAGTCACCTACGTCGATGCCGGCTACAACATCCTCGGCATGACCGGACTCTGAGCCATCCGGAAACGCCGCGGGGCTGCGCGCTCCGCGGCAATCCTCGCGTTACATGCGGCTGACGTCGATCTTGATATCGGCGTGCTGATGCAGCGCCTCGATGAAGCCGCTCACGGCCGCCTGCGCATAGATCTGCTTGAGCTGGTCGAGATACATCTGCCGCAGCTGCACCGGCATCTTCGCCGGATCGCCCGGATGCACCGCATCCAGCGCCACCAACGCATACCGGCCATGCCCCAGATCCACCTGCGCCATGCTGGGCTTGCCGGCCGCCGGCTGCGGCATCAGGAACACCTGCTTCAGCAGCGCGGGATCGATCTTGGCGCTGGCGGTGTCGCCGCCATTGCGGCCGACATCGCTGGCACTCTGGACGCTGCTACCGACCTGTGCGGCCAGCGCGGCCAGATCGCCGCCCTTGGCCAGCGCGGCCTCCAGCTTCTGCGCCTGCGCGCGCGCCGCCGCGGCCGCACGCGCCGCGAGAATGTCGGCGCGGATGCGATCGCTGACCGCGGCAAGCGGCTGCGGCGCGGCCGGTTTGAACTCCGCCAGGTGCACGACCACGACGTCATCCTTGCCCAGGTTGATGGGATCGGAGGTATTGCGGTCCTTCAGCACCTGGCTGGAGAACGCCGCTTCGATCACTTTCGGGTTGGCGGCAATGCCTGTTCCGCCCTTGCGGGTAAACAGCGGCGTGGTCTGGATCGGGAGATTCAGGGTCTTTGCCGCCGTCGCCAGCGAGGTGGGGTCCTGGTAGATCAGGTCGGTGAGCTTGCCGGCGATGCTGCTGAAGGCATGCTCGCGTGCATCCTTCTCTGCCTGCGCCAGCAGATCGGTGCGCACCTCGGCGAAGGTCTTGGCGCGGCCTGCACGGATGTCGCGCAGGTCGATGATGTGATAGCCCTCGGGACTCAGCACCGGCGCCGAGATCTCGCCCTTCCGCATCGCGAACAGCGCGCTCTCGAAGGCCTTGTCGGTGTCGCCCCTGCGGATCCAGCCGAGGTCGCCGCCCTGGCGCTTGGAACCCAGGTCATCGGAATACTGTTCGGCCAGTTTGGCGAAGTTGGCACCCGGCGCCTTGGCCAGGGCGTCGATCTTCTCGGCCTTGGCCAGCGCGGCCTTCTGCTGGGCCGGCGTGGCGTTGGGCGGCAGCGCGATCAGGATGTGCGAAGCCAGCCGCTGCTCAGGCAGCACGAAGCGATCTTTCTGCTTCGCATACAGCGCCTGCAGACTGGCCTCGTCCGGCGGCATCGGCGCCGGCAGCGTGGCCGCGTTGACCTCGATGTAATGCACCGCGACCTGCTCGGGCGTCATGAACGCGGCGCTGTGAGTCGCGTAATAGGACCTGATCTCGGCATCGCTGACGATCGTGTCGCCCGGTGTCGGCTGCGGCAGCAACGCGTAGCGGAAGTCGCGCGTCTGCATGGCGACGCGGATGAAGGCGTCGAGGTCGGCCGGCGTGGCGATCGCGCTGGCGCTGATTGCCTGCGGCAAAAACTGCACGGCCAGGTCGCTGCGCACGCTGTCTTGGAACGACTCGGCGGTCATGCCCATGCCGCTGAGTGTGGCCTGATAGGTGGTCGGATCGAAATGCCCGTCGACCTGGAAATAAGGCAGTGCGGCGATCGTCTGGCGCAGCTGCGCGTCGGAAACCGCCACTCCGAGCCGGGTACCGGCCTGCAGCAGCAGATCGCGGTCGATCAGCGTGTCGAGCACCTGGCGCTTGAAGGCCGGGCTCTCCAGCACGGTCGGATCGAGCTTCTGGCCGGACTGAACCATCTGCTGCCGTGCACGGTTGAGCGCATCCTGCAACTGCTGCTGGCTGATCTCGCTGCTGCCGATCTTGGCGACGTAGGTCGCCGTGTGCGCCATGAAATACGACTCGATGCCGAAGAACGAGAACACGAAGATCAGGAGACCGAAGATCACCTTGGCCACCCAGCCGGAAAGTTTTTCGCGCAGCGTCGTCAACATGCTCGGGTACCACTGGGGCCGCGGCGTGCGGCGTGAACGAAAATGGCGAGGGCGCCGCGCGGGCGCCCTCGCTGCAGGTGGCGGAGTGGACGGGACTCGAACCCGCGACCCCCGGCGTGACAGGCCGGTATTCTAACCGTCTGAACTACCACTCCGCGGCTCTGGTGGGTGCTGAGGGTTTCGAACCCCCGACCCTCGCCTTGTAAGGGCGATGCTCTACCGCTGAGCTAAGCACCCGCGGCGGGATGCCTTCTCAGTTGATGGCGTCCTTGAGGGCCTTGCCAGCCTTGAAGGCGGGCGCCTTCGAAGCCTTGATCTTGATCGTCTGGCCGGTACGCGGGTTGCGTCCGGTGCGCGCCGCGCGCTTGCGCACGGTGTAGGTTCCGAAACCCACCAGCGACACGGCGTCGCCCTTCTTCAGTGCCTTCTTGATGACCTCGACCATGGCATCGATCGCACGGCCGGCATCGGCCTTGGTCAGTTCCGCCTGATCGGCAACCGCATTGACGAAATCGGTTTTGTTCATTGAGTGACTCCCTCGAAAAGTTCGGCGGCCCGCTGCTGAGATTCGAACCGGAGCGGCGCCCGCCTGCTGCATCGGGCCCCCCAATCGGGTCGTGCTCCGGATTTCCGACGGCATGGGCATTGTGTGCCCGCCGCGGTGCGGTCTTTATACCAGCGCGGTGCGAACATCCGCAATACAAGGCGGGACAAGGCTTCCGAGCGGGTGCCGCGATACCGCCGGCAAGAACGCCGCCATATCAAAGCGCACGCAAAAAGCAAGCGATGCGCGCCGGCGCCGGAGGATGCTAGTGCGGTCGCACCGGCACGCCATCGGCGGCGTCTTCGTGCGCCGCCGCATCGGCAGGCTTGGGCTGCTCCCGCGACGTCGCCGGCTGCGGCGGATGTTCCAGAGCCAGATCAAGCACTTCGTCGATCCACTTCACCGGCTTGATCTCCAGCGAGCGGGTAATGTTGGCCGGAATCTCGGCGAGATCCTTGCGGTTCTCCTCGGGTATCAGCACCGTGCCGATCCCGCCGCGATGCGCGGCGAGCAGCTTTTCCTTCAGCCCGCCGATCGGCAGCACGCGCCCACGCAGGGTGATCTCGCCGGTCATCGCCACATCGGCGCGCACCGGGATGCGGGTCAGCGCGGACACCAGCGCCGTGCACATCGCAATGCCGGCACTCGGCCCGTCCTTGGGCGTGGCGCCCTCGGGCACGTGCACGTGAAGATCGTGCTTCTGATGGAACTCGGGATCGATGCCGAGGCGCGCGGCGCGCGCGCGCACCACCGACAGTGCCGCCTGGATCGACTCCTGCATCACGTCGCCCAGTTGGCCGGTGTGGATCAGCTTGCCCTTGCCGGGAACGACCGAGGCCTCGATGCTGAGCAGGTCGCCGCCAACCTGCGTCCACGCCAGTCCGGTGACGAGGCCGACCTCGTTCTGCTGCTCGGCGCGACCGAAGGCAAACTGGCGCACGCCCAGGTAATGCTCGAGATTGTCGGAACTCACGTCCGCATGCCGCGCCGGGGCGGTCTTGCGCGGCGACTTGGCGGCCTTCGCGGGTTTGGCGGCCGCCGCAGCCTTGGCGGTCGCGGGCGGAGCTGACGGCACATCGGCCAACGTCAGTTCCTTGACCACCTTGCGGCAGATCTTGGCGATCTCGCGCTCGAGGTTGCGCACTCCCGACTCGCGCGTGGAGTAGCGCACGATGTCGCGCAGCGCGTCCTCGCCGATGGCGAGCTCCTCCGGCTTGAGACCGTTGGCCTTGATCTGCTTGGGCAGCAAGTAGCGCTGCGCGATCCCCAGCTTCTCGTCCTCGGTGTAGCCCGGAATGCGGATCACCTCCATGCGGTCCAGCAGCGGACCGGGGATGTTCAGCGAGTTGGCGGTGGCGATCCACATCACCTCGGAGAGGTCGAAGTCGACCTCGAGGTAATGGTCCGTGAAAGCGTGGTTCTGCTCGGGATCGAGCACCTCCAGCAGCGCCGAGGAAGGGTCGCCGCGGAAATCCATCGACATCTTGTCGATCTCGTCGAGCACGAACAGCGGATTCTTGGCGCCGATCTTGGACATGTTCTGCAGGATGCGTCCGGGCATCGAGCCGATGTAGGTGCGCCGGTGGCCGCGGATCTCGGCCTCGTCGCGCACGCCGCCCAGGCTCATGCGCACGAACTTGCGGTTGGTGGCCTTGGCGATCGACTGTCCCAGCGAGGTCTTGCCCACGCCGGGCGGGCCGACCAGGCACAGGATCGGCCCCTTCATCTTGTCCACGCGCTGCTGCACGGCCAGGTATTCGAGGATGCGCTCCTTGACCTTCTCCAGACCGTAGTGATCGGCATCCAGCACCTGCTGGGCCAGCCGCAGGTCCTTGCGCACCTTGCTGCGCTTTTTCCACGGCACGCCGATCATCCAGTCGAGGTAGTTGCGCACGACCGTCGCCTCGGCCGACATCGGCGACATCTGCTTGAGCTTGTTGAGCTCCTGGCGCGCCTTGACCAGCGTGGCCTTGGGCATGCCGGCCTGTTCGATCTTCTTGGTCAGCGCGTCGATCTCGTTGCCGCCGTCCTCGCCTTCGCCCAGTTCCTTCTGGATCGCCTTCATCTGTTCGTTGAGGTAGTACTCGCGCTGGCTCTTCTCCATCTGCGATTTGACCCGGCCGCGGATGCGCTTCTCGATCTGCTGCAGGTCGATTTCGCTGTCGACCAGTCCGATCAGCTGCTCCAGGCGCGCGCCGACGTCGGCGGTCTCCAGCAGTTTCTGCTTGTCGGCGATGCGCACCGACAGGTGCGCCGCGATGGTGTCGGCGAGGCGGCTGGAGTCGTCGATGCCGCTGAGCGTGGACAGCACCTCGGGCGGCAGCTTGCGGCTCTGCTTGACCAGCTGTTCGAACAGGCTGACCAGGGTGCGCGACACCACGTCCAGCTCGCGCTCCTCGCGCGAGTACACCGGCTCGACCACGGCGTAGTCGGCCACCAGCATGTCGCCTTCGCGATGAAAGGCACGCACCGCCGCGCGGCCGCGTCCCTCGGCCAGCACCTTGACGGTGCCGTCCGGCAATTTCAAAAGCTGCAGCACGCTGGCCAGCGTGCCGGTGCGATAGAGATCGTCCTCGCTGGGGTCGTCGATGTCCGGGCTCTTCTGCGCGATCAGCAGGATCTGGCGCTCGCCGTCCATCGCCGCCTCCAGCGCGCGCATGGATTTCTCGCGACCGACGAACAGCGGGATCACCATGTGCGGATACACCACCACGTCACGCAACGGCAGCACGGGCAAGGCGGCGGGGGCGGTGGTCGTCTCGGGCATTGTCGTTTCCGGCATCGGCAAAGGAATGCGGCACGAGCCTGCGCCCGTGCCGTCAGGGGGTCAAGTGGAGGCGGGACCGTGGTCCCGCAAGGGGTTCAGGCGGCGCCGCCGGCGCTCTCGCCGAGGCGCGGCTGCAGGTTGCCGCGGTAGATCAGGTACGGTTCGGCCTGGCCGTTGATCACCGCATCATCGACCACGACCTTGCTGACATGTTCGAGCGAAGGCAGCTCGTACATGGTGTCCAGCAGCACGTGCTCGAGGATGGTGCGCAGTCCGCGCGCGCCGGTCTTGCGCTTGAGCGCCTTGTGCGCGACCGCGGCCAGCGCCTCGGGACGGAACTCGAGTTCGACGCCTTCCATCTCGAACAGCTTCTTGAACTGCTTGGTGATCGCGTTCTTGGGCTCGGTGAGGATGCGCACCAGCGCCGGCTCGTCGAGCTCCTCCAGCGTCGCGACCACCGGCAGGCGGCCGACGAACTCGGGGATCAGGCCGAACTTGACCAGGTCCTCGGGCTCGACGTCGGCGAGCTGCTTGCCGATGTTCTGGGTGCGGTTCTTGCTGCGGATCTCGGCGCTGAAGCCGATGCCCGTCGTCTCCGAACGCTGCTGGATGATCTTCTCCAGACCGGCGAAGGCGCCGCCGCACAGGAACAGGATGTTGCGGGTGTCGACCTGCAGGAATTCCTGCTGCGGATGCTTGCGGCCGCCCTGCGGCGGCACCGAGGCGATGGTGCCCTCGATCAGCTTC
>JAJYMF010000252.1 GCA_021787175.1 Pseudomonadota bacterium
GAGGGCGAGACCGTGTACGTGACGCGCATCCCCGGCGGTGTGCAGTTGAACGCGCACGATCCGGTATTCGCCGAGGGCATGCGGGCGTTCGAGCACACGCGGCGCAAGTTCCGCAACGCCTTCCGCGAACTGGCCAAGTGAAGACGCCGGCCTGGCTCGGCGCCGGCCTGGTGCGGGCGCTGCACGCCGAACTGCTGGCCGAGTACGGCGGCCTCGACGCGCGCTGCAACGAGGCGCTGCTCGAGTCCGCGCTGGCGCGGCCGCAGCAGCAACATGCCTACGGCGATCCGCCGCCGACGCTGATCGGGCTTGCCGCAGCCTACGGGTTCGGGCTGGTGCGCAATCACAGTTTTTCGGATGGCAACAAGCGCATCGCGCTGGCCGCGATGGACGTGTTCCTGCAACTCAACGGCTACGAGATCGACGCTCCCGAAGTCGAGGCCGTCGCGGTGATCCAGGACCTTGCCGCCGGCCGTTTCGACGAGGCCGCGCTGGCGGCGTGGCTCAAGGCGCGCTGCAAAAGGGTGCGCAAGCGCTGAGCGCGCGTCTCAGAGGTCCACCAGCGGCATCCCGGCGATGCGCTCGAACTGCTGCGGCCAGGGTTGCCGGAACTTGTGCAGCTGGAAGCGGTTCTCGGCGAAGTCGAGACCCTGTACGTTCTCCAGAAACCCGGCCGCGAAGCACGCCGGATCGGCGAAGAAGGCGTTGACGCCGTTGCGCTCGACGCTGACGAAGCGATAGCCGCGCTGCGCGAAAAACGCGCGCCAGCCGGCGATCGACACGCCGTAGTAGAGCTGGGTCGGATGCGCGGCGGTGAAGTCGAAGGTGTCGCTGCATTCGATGGCGACGCGGCGCTCGGGCCCGAAAACCGAGTTGTATTCGACCACCCAGATCTTCGGCCGCAGGCCGGCGTCCAGCAGCGCACCGGCGATGTAGTAGTCGTTGCCGTCGATGTCGAGCGAGCACACGTCCGGGTCGGCGTAGAGCGCCCTGTCCTTGAGCATGGTCACGCTGGTGCGGGTGACGAACAGCGGCAGGCATTCGACGCCGAGGCTGCAGCCCGGCAGCAGGCGCCGCGCGCGCGCCGATTTGCGCGCATCGCCCTCGACCATCAGGCCGCCGTATTGCTCCGCGATCGCCAGCCAGGCGGTGTTGTTCTCGATGCCGTCGGCCGCGCCGATCTCGATGAAACTGCGGTTGGCGTCGAGCAGCCGGCTGCGCAGCACGTCGAGCACGCCGTCCTCGCCGTTCTGGCTGAAGGCCGAGAACTCCCATGTCGCCGGCGCGCGCAGGTCGATGCGGCGCGAGGACATGCGCGCGCCCTTGGCCAGCGCGATGGCGATGCGCTGCCGGTCCTGCAGGTCGGAAAAGTAGCGCTTGATGCGGTTGATCATGGCCTCGGCTCCCGCATCGGCGGCGGCATCGTGAAGTCAGCGCAACGCCAGCGCCAGCGCCATCCCGGCCCACAGCGTCATGCCCAGCAGGTTGTTTGCGCGGAACGCGGCGAGGCAGCGTTCGGGTCGGCGCTCGCGCTGGGCCCACAGCTGCCAGCCGAACTGGCCGGCCGCGGCGGCGAGTCCGAGAAAGTACGGCCATGCCAGCTGCGCGCGCGTGCCGACCAGCAGCATGGCCAGCAGGAAACTCGCGATCAGCACGCCGAGGATCGGCAGGTCGGCGTCGCCGAACAGGATCGCGGTCGAGCGCGCGCCGGCCTTGAGGTCGTCCTCGCGATCGACCATCGCGTACTCGGTGTCGTAGATCGTCGACCACAGCACGTTGCCGAGAAACAACAGCCAGCCCAGCGGCGGGACCGTGCCCTGGACCGCCGCGAAGGCCATCGGGATCGACCAGCCGAAGGCCGCGCCCAGCACCACCTGCGGCAGGTCGGTATGGCGCTTGCTGAAGGGATACAGCGCCGCCAGCGCGGCGCCGGCGAAACTGAGCTTGATCGTCAGCGGATTGGTCAGCAGCACCAGGCCGAAGGCGACGGCCAGCAGTGCGGCGAACACGATCAGTGCCTCGCGCGGCGTCACCCGGCCCGCGGCCAGCGGCCGGCCGGAGATCCGCCGCACCTGCGGGTCGAGGTCGCGGTCGGCGTAGTCGTTGATCGCGCAGCCCGCGGCGCGCATCACGAACACGCCGACGGTGAAGATCAGCAACAGTTTCCACGGCGGAAAATCGTGCGCGGCCAGCCACAGCGCCCACCACGTCGGCCACATCAGCAGCAGCGCGCCGACCGGGCGATCGAAGCGGGTCAGCACCAGATAGACGCGGGCGCGATCGCGCCAGCGCTCGGGCAGCGCCCGCAGCAGGAACTCGATCGCCGCCGTGGAACGCGCCGAGGCGTCGGCCGGCCGCGCGGTGGCCGCGGGTGCCGGCGGACGCGGCCGGAGCCGTGCGGCATGCGGCTTGGGGGGCTGACGGCGGGGCGGTCGCGGCGGCTGCGGCATCGGGCCAGTCTAGTGCGGCGTCTCGGAAATGCGCATCCATCTTCCCGCGTCTTTCGGCGCGATACGGCGTTGCGCCTCGTCGCCATGGCGTGGCCATGACTCCTCGTCGCGCCTTGTCTCGCACCGAAATCCATCGTGAATCGCTGGCGCGTACTTCCGAGACACCACACGAGCGGCGTGCGGAGGATGTCGTGTCGTCTGCGCCTTCGATTAAGCTCGCCGAAAAGGCGGCGATGGGGCAAGGGCGATGCGTGCGTGGCGAGTGGGGTCGGGAGTCCTGCTGCTGGCGATGTTGCTGGGCAGCGCTCCGGCACGTGCGGACGAGGCGCCCCGCGACATGCGCTTTGCGCATTACACCTTTGCTTTGATCTGGCAGCCGGGCGCCTGCCTGGCGCGCGACGAACTCGCGGGGCCGCACTGCGCGACGCGCAAACCCGATGCCGTCGCCAGCCGGCAGTGGAGTCTGCACGGTCTGTGGCCGAGCACGCCGCACGGTCTCGCGCAGGCCGGCATGCCTGATCCCGCCTGGTGGCGCTACGGCTGCTACTGGTACGGCCCGGATCACGCCATTCCCGCAAGTTCGTGCAGCAATCCGCGGCTCGATCTCGAACCGGCGCTGCGCGCGCGGCTGGACGCGGCGATGCCGGCCGCGGCGAGCTGCCTCGATCGCCACGAGTTCTTCAAGCATGCGGCATGCTACGGCTTCGAGGCCGACGCGTTCTTCCGCCGTGCGCTGGACTTCACCGCCGCGGTCAACGCCAATCCCTTCACCGCTTTCGTGCGCGCACATCGCGGGCAGACGGTTCGCCGCACGGCGCTGCGGGCGGCGTTCGCGCGCGGTTTCGGACTCGATTCCAGCGCGGCGCTGGAATTGCGCTGCGACCGCGACCCCGAAGCGGCACGCGAGGACGTGCTGGTGCAGGTGTGGCTGACGATCCGCGCCGACCGCATCGACCAGTTCCCGGCGCCCGCCAGCTTCACCGCCGGCCGCCGCGGCAACTGCCCCGCGCGCATCGTCATCGCCCGCTGAGCGGGGAAGCCTCCTGATACCAGGTTGTGTTCAATCGATACGCTGGATAGCCCGGATGGAGCCCATGAGGGGCGGAATCCGGGGCTCGATACTTCGATGCAGCGTCGTAGGCCGGGCTGCAAAGCCCAGCCTGCATCGCTGTCATGGCGCACCCTCTCTGCCATGGCGTCCCTCCCCGTTGTCATTCTGAGCGCAGCGAAGAATCTCGCTCCTGCTTCTGCTTCTGCTTGCTCGGTTGCCGCGACGCGGTGGTCTAAGCCGAAGAGCGAGATCCTTCGGCCTGCGGCCTCAGGATGACAGGGGGAGGGACTGCGGCCTCGGGATGGCGGAGGAGCCGCGAACGACCTTTGTCACATGCCGGTCGTGCGGCGGTGGTTCTATTCTTGCGGTTTGTAATCAAGCCGGAGAGCGCCGCCATGCCTGCATCCATCCGCCCGCGCCCGGCATTCGCACTGGGTCTCGCCCTGCTGATCGCCGGCGGCGCACTGCCCGTGCCTGCTGCGCATGCCATGGGGGCCGAGCATGTGCCCGCGGCGCCGGCGATCGCGCGTCCCGCCGGCGAGACCCCGGCGTGGTGGTACGCGACCGGTGCGCGTGCCGCGCAACGCGCCATCGCCGAAGCCGGCGGGCCGGCGCGCGTGCGCAACGTGATCGTGTTTCTCGGCGACGGCATGGGCTTCACCACCGTCGCCGCCGCGCACATCTTCGCCGGCCAGCGCGCCGGGCAGGACGGCGAGAGTCATCGCCTCAGCTTCGAGCGGTTTCCCTACACCGCGCTCAGCCGCACCTACGAGACCAACCAGCAGACTCCCGATTCGGCCGGCACCATGACCGCGATCATGACCGGGGTGAAGACGCAGGCCGGCTTCATCGGCGTCGATCAGACCGCGCGCCGCGGCGACTGCGCCTCGGCGCGCGGCGCCGGGCTGGTGACGCTGCTGGAGCTGGCCGCGCACGCGGGCCTGGCCACCGGCGCCGTCACCACCACGCGCATCACCCACGCCACGCCGGCAGCGACTTACGGCCATGGCCCCGAGCGCAACTGGGAGGTCGATGCCGACCTGCCGCCGGAGGCGATCGCGGCGGGCTGCCGCGATTTCGCCGCGCAGCTCGCCGACAGCGCCGCCGCCGCCGGCATCGACGTCGCGCTGGGCGGCGGCCGCACCGAGTTCATGCCGGCCGGCGCGCCCGATCCGCAGCACGAAGGCATGGTCGGCCAGCGTCTCGACGGCCGCGACCTGATCGCCGAATGGCGCCGGCGCCCGGCCAGCGCCACCGTGTGGAGCGCGACCCAGCTGGCCGCGGTTGATCCCGCGCGCACGCGCCACCTGCTCGGCCTGTTCAATCCCTCGCACATGGAATACGACCACGACCGCCGCGCGCAGCGGATCGACGAGCCCAGCCTCGCCGCGATGACCCGCGCCGCGATCCGCGTGCTGCAGCAAAACCGCAAGGGCTACGTGCTGATGGTCGAGGGCGGGCGCATCGACCACGCTCTGCACGCCGGCAACGCCTACCGCGCGCTGGACGAGACGCGCGCCTTCGCCGACGCGGTGCAGGCCGCGGTCGAGCGGACCGGTCCCGACACCCTGATCGTGGTCACCGCCGACCACAGCCACACCCTGACCTTCGCCGGCTATCCGAAGCGCGGCAACGACATCCTCGGCCTGGTCGAAGGTCCGCACGACAGCTACTACATGCCGGTCGCGCCCGGCTTGGCGGGTGACGCGCAGGGGCGGCCCTACACCACGCTCGGTTTCGCCAACGGCCCCGGCTACACCGGCGCCAGCGATCGCCAGCCCGAAGGCCCCAAGCATTTCCCGCACGACTTCAGCAGCTACTCGGGCATCCATGACGGCCGTCCGGCGCTGACCGCGGCCGCAACCCGCGCGCCCGACTACCTGCAGGAATCCGTGCTGCCGCTCAAGGACGAAACCCACGGCGGCGAGGACGTCGGCATCTGGGCGCGCGGGCCGGGGGCGGCTGCCTTCCACGGCGAGTTCGAGCAGAACGCGATCTACCACCTGATCGTGCAGCAGACGCCGACGTTGCGGCAGGCGCTGTGCCGCATGAACCGCTGCGACGCCCGCGGCGTGCCGGTGCGGTTGCCGGCCGGCGGCGGGCTGCCGATCGGGGCACTCTGACGCGCAGACCCCGCGCATGCCAACCTGACGAAACTGTAAGTCGGAGAACGGCGGTTTCGTTTGCATCGTCGCAGGGCGCTGACTACCGTCGGCGGACGCGTTGTGCGTCCAGGGTACGGGAGTTGCTGCGATGAAACGTCTTGCCAGCCGGTTGCTGAGTCTGGGTCTGATCCTGCCGGTCGCGATGCTCGCGACGCTGGCCCTGTCGACCGCCGAGGCGGCGCCGGCGCCGGCCGCGGTGCCCTCGACCGCGCTGAAGTGGCGCAGCGTCGGCCCCTACATCGGCGGGCGCGTGGTCGCGGTGGCCGGCGTGCCGGGCGAGCGCGACCTTTTCTACATGGGCGGGGTCGACGGCGGGGTGTGGCGCAGCACCGACTACGGCGTCAAATGGGTCAATCTCACCGACGGCACTCTGCCGGGCTCCAGCAACAGCATCGGCGCGATCGCGGTGGCGCCCTCGAACCCGAAGGTGATCTACGTCGGCACCGGCGAGAGCGACATCCGCGGCGACGTGATCACCGGTGACGGAGTGTTCCGCTCCGACGACGCCGGCAAGATCTGGCGCGCGGTGGGCCTGGCCGACACCCACACCATCAGCGCGATCGTGGTCGATCCGAAGAATCCCGAGGTGGTCTATGCCGCGTCGATGGGCCACGTGTTCAAGCCCAACGCCGAGCGCGGCGTGTTCAAGTCGGTCGACGGCGGCAAGACCTGGCACAAGATCCTCTACGTCGATGCCAAGACCGGCGCCATCGATCTGGTGATGGACCCGAAGAACCCCGACGTGCTCTACGCCGCGATGTGGCAGGCGTACCGCCGGCCGTGGACGCTGCAGGACGGCGGTCCCGGCAGCGGGCTGTACAAGAGCAGCGACGGCGGCGCGCACTGGACCGAGATCTCGCGCCACGCCGGTTTTCCGCAGGGCACGCTGGGACGCATCGGCGTCAGCGTCGCCGCCAGCGATCCCAACACGGTCTACGCGATCGTGCAGGCCAAGGGCGGCGGCGTGTTCCGCTCGAACGACGCCGGCGCGACCTGGACGCGGGTGAACGCGAACTGGAGCCTGCGCCAGCGCGCGTTCTACTACATGAGCCTTTTCGCCGACCCGACCGACGCCAACACGGTGTATGTGCCCGAGGTCGATGCGCTGTGGGTCTCGCACGACGGCGGCAAGAGCTTCGCCAAGCTGCACACGCCGCACGGCGACAACCACATCGTCTGGATCGACCCCCACGACCCGAAGATCCTGCTCGAGGGCAATGACGGCGGCGCCACGGTGTCGATCAACGGCGGCGCGAGCTGGAGCGACGAGCACAACCAGCCGACCGGGCAGTTCTATCACGTGGCGCTGGACGACCAGTTCCCGTTCCACGTCTACGGCGCGCAGCAGGACGAGGGGTCCTTCGAGGGCCCGAGCGCGATGCCCGGCGGCTCGATCCAGCCCGGCGCCTGGCATGCCGTCGCGCTCGGCGAGAGCACTTTCGTCGCGCCGAAGCCGGGGGATCCGGACGTCACCTACGGCAGCGACTACTACACGCTGATGCAGCGCTACAACATGAAGACCGGCGAGCGGCGTTCGGTCAGTCCGGATGCCGTCTACCTCGACGGCGTGTCGTCGGCGGAAATGAAATACCGCTTCGGCTGGACCCACCCGATCTTCTTCTCGCCCGACGACCCGAAGGAGCTGCTGATCGCGTCGCAATACGTGATGAAGAGCGACGACGGCGGCCGCACCTGGACGCGCATCAGTCCCGACCTGACCCGCAACGATCCGAAGACCGAGGGACCCAGCGGCGGGCCGGTCGATCTCGACCAGACCGGCGCGGAGATCTTCCCCGACATCTCGGCCCTCGCCGTCTCGCCGGTCGACGCGCGCGAGATGTGGGCCGGTTCCCAGGACGGCCTGGTGCATGTCACCACCGATGCCGGAGGACACTGGCGCGCGGTGACACCCGCGGCGCTGACGAAGTGGGCGGAGATCACCTCGATCGAGCCCTCGCACGTCGCCGCCGGCACCGCCTATCTGACCGCCTCGCGCTACATGTGGGACGACTTCCGCCCCTACGTGTTCGAGACCAGCGACTACGGCGCGCACTGGACGCCGATCACCACCGGCCTGCCCGCTGACCAGTACGCCTTCGTCGTGCGCCAGGACCCGAACGACGCGCGGCTGCTGTTCCTCGGCACCAGGAACACCGTCTTCACCAGCTTCGACGGCGGCGCGCACTGGCGGCCCCTCGGGATGAACTTGCCGCATGTCCAGGTGCGCGATCTCGCCATCAACGTGCGCCAGGGCGATCTGGTCGCCGCGACGCACGGACGCGCGTTCTGGATCCTCGACAATCTCGCCCTGCTCGAGCAGCGGGCGCGGGAACCGGCGCCATCCGCCGACTCGATCCGCCTGTACGCACCCGAGACGGCCTGGCTCAGCAACGCCTACGGACAGGACGATCACGCCAAATACCACGGCCCGTTCGGCACCAATCCGCCGTTCGGAGCCTCGGTCTTTTTCCGCATCCCCGCGGACTACGACGGCAAGACGCCAGTCACGCTGAGCTTCGTCGATGCGCAGGGCCAGGTGGTGCGCCGCTTCGCGCTGCATCGGAAGGCCAAGCAGCCGAAGCTCAGCGCCGCCGTCCGCGACAACCTGACGCCGTCCGAGGCCCAGCGGATCGCCCGCGAGAAGCTCACGGCGATCGCGCCGGGCATGAACCGGCTGCAGTGGAACCTGCGCTACGCCGACGCGACCGACGTGATCGGTTTCGAACCGCCCGAAGAGACCGACGGCCTGACTGCCGACGCGCGCGGTCCGCTCGTGAACCCGGGCCGCTACACCGCCGTGCTCGACTACGGCGGGCAAACCTTCCGGCAGACTTTCGCGGTCGCCCTCGATCCGCGTCTGCCCACGACGGCGGCGGCGTTGCAGCAGCACCTGGCGCTGGAACTGCGCATCCACGCGGCGATCGACCAGCTCGACCGCAACATCAATCAGGCGATCGGCGTGCGCCGCGAACTGCGGCAGGCGATCGAAGAGCATCGGCTCGCCGAGTCGAAAGCGAAGGACGCGCTCGCGGCTCTCGATCATGCGATCGATCAGGTCGTCCAGCTCGACGTCCACTCCAGCGAGGGCGACGTGATGCACGAGATGCGCCTGCGCAGCTTCCTGGCGTACCTGCAGGCCGACGTCGGCCTCTCTTACGTGCAGCCGACCGTGGCGCAGCTGGCCGCGTTCGATCGCCTCGATCGCCAGGCGCGCGCCGGCGAGGGCAAGCTGCAGGAGGCCGTCGCGCAGGGCAAGCGCCTGCTGTAGGCGAAACACGGCGCGCCTGGTCGGCGATCTTCGGGTTGCCGATCCAGCGCGTCGCTGCACGGCCGCCGGGATGGCCCGATGGCCGGCCGTGATGGCTCGGCTGGCCAGATGCTTCGCTGCGCAGATCCTTCGCTGCGCTCAGGATGACAAGACCTTCGGCATGACAAGGCCTTCGGCCTGATAGGTCCCTCGGCCTGCCAAGGCCCCCTCCGGTGTCATCCTGAGGGCGGAGCCCGAAGGATCCGGTCGTCGACGGGTACCCCCGCTGCATGGCCGGCCGGAATGGCACGATGGGTCGGCCCAACTCCGCGCAAGACCGCAAGGCACGGCTTGCCTGGAAGTTGGCGGAGAGGGAGGGATCTGTTCGGCTCATCCTGAGCCTCACCCCTCGCGCAGCGCGCTCGGGGCCGCCTGGCATCCGCATGCGCTCCCTGCGCATGCGTCGAACCGCGAGGGTTCCTGCCCTCCCTCAATTCCTGAATGGCATCAGCGGCACGCTTCGGTCACCTGCAGCCAGTCGTTGAATCGGTCCGTGTCTGGTAGCGAACAGACAGGCAGGACCCCTGTTCCGGATCGTTGTGCCTTGCTCGTGGAAACCTGACATGCCCAGCAAGAGAAACGGGCCGCACCTTGTCGCCGACACCGGCACGCCCGCCGGAATTCCCGAGGTTCGAAGTCACAAGGCCTTGCTCAAGGCGGGCGCCCTGCAGAACGCGATTTTCAACAGCGAGAATTTCTCGAGCATCGCCACGGACGCCAACGGCGTCATTCAGATCTTCAATGTCGGCGCCGAGCGGATGCTCGGTTATGCAGCCGTGGAAGTGCTCAACAAGATCACGCCCGCCGACATCTCCGATCCCCAGGAAGTGGTCGCGCGGGCCAGGGCGCTGAGCGCCGAACTGGACACGCCGATCGCGCCGGGATTCGAGGCTTTGATCTTCAAGGCCTCGCGCGGCATCGAGGACATCTACGAGCTGACCTATATCCGCAAGGATGGCAGCCGCTTTCCGGCGGTCGTTTCGGTCACCGCCCTGCGCGACGCGCATAATGCCGTGATCGGCTACCTGTTGATCGGCACCGACAACACCGCCCGCAACCTGGTCGAGGTCGAAAGGAAAAAGCTCGATCACGCGCTGCGGCAAGCCAACGTCGAGCTCGAACGCGCCAAGATCGCCGCGGAAAAGGCCAACCTGGCCAAATCCGAGTTTCTGGCCGCGATGAGTCACGAGATACGCACCCCGATGAACGGGGTGATCGGCATGATCGATGTGCTGCAGCAGAGCAGCCTCAATGCCCAGCAGACCGAGATGGCCAACATCATTCATGAATCGGCGTTTGCCCTGCTCGCCGTCATCAACGACATTCTCGATTTTTCCGAGATCGAGGCCGGCAAGCTGCAGATCGACAGCATGCCCATGCGTGTCGCGGATGTCGTGGAGGGGGTATGCAAGGTCATGGATATCATGGCCCTCAAGCGCAAGGTCGAGCTGACCCTATTCACCGATCCGGCCATTCCGACCGAGGTGCTTGGCGATCCCGGCCGACTGCGCCAGATATTGACCAACCTGGTGAGCAACGCGGTCAAGTTCTCCAGCAGGCAGCCGCAGGCCGGGCGCGTGTCCGTGCGCGCCATCCTGGTCGAAAGCAACGCGGAACGAGTACTGCTGGAGTTCCAGGTTGCCGATAACGGTATCGGCATTGATGCAAACACGCTCGAGCGATTGTTCACGGCCTTCATCCAGGCTGACACCTCCACTACCCGCAAATTCGGCGGCACCGGACTGGGGCTGGCGATCTCGCGGCAGCTGGCAAACATCATGGGTGGCGAGATCACGGTGGCGAGCGAGCCGGGCAAGGGATCGCTGTTCAATGCTCGCATCCCGTTTGCCCTGCGCTCCGATCGCCACGATGCAGCTCGGGATCTGCCCCGTCTCGGCGGATTCGAGTCCATCCTGCAAGTCATCGCGGGACTCTCCTGCCTGGTCGTCGGCCATCCAGCGGGGATCGCCGACGATCTGGCCGCCTATCTTGCCTACGAGAATGCCGTGGTCGAACGGGCCGCCGATCTGACAGCTGCCGGACACTGGATCGCCGGCCGCCCACCCGGACTGGGCATCGTCATCATCGATACAGGGATCGCCAACCCGCCGCTGGATGATCTGCTCGCCGCCCCCCGGGCCCACCCCGGACAGGACATCCGCTTCGTGGTCATCGGGCGTGGGCGCCGGCGCGGCCGGCGTCTCGTCAGCGCCGATCTGGTCCGGGTGGATGGCAACCTGCTCACACGCACGGCCCTGCTCAGGGCCGTGGTCGCCGCCGCCGGCCGCGGCACGGAGCCCGAGCGCGAAAGTCGGCCAGAGGAGGAGGACGCGACGCTCTCGATGCTGCCCGGAGAGGTGGTACCGGACCGGCGCAACCGGCGGATCCTCGTCGCCGAAGACTACGAGATCAACCAGAAAGTGATCTTGCGGCAACTGAATCTGCTGGGTTTTGCCGCGGACGTGATCGGC
>JAJYMF010000295.1 GCA_021787175.1 Pseudomonadota bacterium
TCAAGGCCACCACCAGCGAAACGCTGGGTTTCACCGGTCGCGGCGAAGGCATCGCCGCGCTCGCGGTCGCATTGATTACCCCTAAGTAAAACTAATATATTTCAAATGGATACGATCATAAATGGAAGTAATTTCGCGATGACGATGGCGTACGGGACGAGGTCTTTGCCGCGGGCCGCATCGCGTTGAACGCGCTGCCCTGTGCCCACGGCGGACCGCCGCTGACGGCACAACTGCGTGCGGCGCCCGCGGATTTTGTCGTCGAGGAGGTGCTCGGTTACGCCGCCGACGGCGACGGCGAACACGTCCTGCTGACGGTCGAGAAGATCGGCGCCAACACCGAATGGGTGGCGCGCGAACTGGCGCGCTACGCGGGAGTCGCGCCGCTGGCCGTGGGCTACGCCGGCATGAAGGATCGCCACGCCGTCACCCGTCAGAGCTTCAGCGTGCAGTTGGGCGCCCAGGCCGAGCCCGACTGGGCGGCCTTTCCGCATGCCGAGGTGCGCGTGCTCGCCAGTGCGCGGCATCGCCGCAAGCTCAAGCGCGGCGCGCTGGCCGGCAACCGCTTCGTGCTGGTGCTGCGCGACGTGCGGGGCGATCGCGATGCCGCCGGGCGCGTCCTCGCCGCGATCGCGGCGCGCGGCGTGCCCAACTATTTCGGCGAGCAGCGCTTCGGCCGCGGCGGCGCCAACGTCGAGCGCGCGCAGGCGATGTTCGCCGGCAAGCGCGTCGATCGCACGCTGCGCGGATTGCTGCTGTCGGCCGCGCGTGCCGAGATCTTCAACGCCGTGCTGGCTGCGCGCGTCGAACGCGCAGCGTGGGACGCGCCGCTCGCCGGCGAGCTGTGGAATCTCGACGGCTCGCGCAGCTGGTTCGGGCCGGAACCGTGGAACGACGCGCTGGCCACCCGACTGGCCGCATTCGACATCCATCCCTCGGGGCCGCTGTGGGGGGACGGCCCGCATCCCGCGGCCGACGCGGTCGCGGCGCTAGAGCAGGAGATTGCCGCCAGCCTGCCTGACCTCTGCACGGGTCTGGCCGCCGCCGGGCTGCAGCACGAGCGGCGCGCGTTGCGACTGCATCCGGCGGCACTGCAATGGAGCTGGAGCGACGACGCGGCGCTGGAACTGCGCTTCACGCTGCCGGCGGGGGCCTACGCCACCGTGGTCGTGCGCGAGCTGGCCGCGGTCTGATGCCCGTTTGCGACCGAGACACGAACACCGCGCAGCCCGGAGCAGCGCAGCGGAGTCCGGAAATGATGTTTCATCGAGCCCCGGATTCCACCCCGTGGGGCTCCATCCGGGCTGCCCAGCGCATCGATTGAACGCAACATGATCTGTCGCCGGCATCGGCATGCCGCAACGCAGTAGCGCGCAGCGGGAAGCAGCCGCTCAGCGCTGCGGCTGCAGCAGGACCAGCACGGCGCCGGTGCCGCCCTGCGCCGAGGGCGCCGAAGCGAACGCCACCACGTCGGCACGCAGCCGCAGCAGGCGGTCGGTCAGCACCTTGAGCACCGGTCCGCCGCGCGAACGCAGCCCCTTGCCGTGGATGATGCGCACGCAGGTCTGGCCCTCGCGGCGGCACTCGGCGAGGAAATCCGTGATCGATGCGCGCGCCGCCGCGGCATTCATCTGGTGCAGGTCCAGCTCGGCCTGCACCGCGTACGCGCCGCGCTTGAGGCGTTTGAGCAGACGCGGATCGCGGCCGGCGCGCAGATAGCCCAGTTCCTCGCCGACCTCGATCAGGGCCGGGTCGATCGCATGCGTCAGCAGCTCGGTCGTCACCGCCGCCTCGTCGGCCTCGCGCATGCGCGGCCGCGGCGTCGGCGGCGCGCGCCGCGGCGGAGCGACCGCGAGTTCGCGCGGCAGCGGCCGCACGCGGCCGACCGCCTCGCGGAACAGGCGTACGGCGTCGGCATCGGGCGGTGGTGCGGGTTTGCGGGCCATGCCTGAAACCTAGCAGCAGAAGGGTGCGCGCGGGAGGCCTCGGCGGCGCGGTCAAATCCGCTAAACTCGATGCGCGATCGGCGCTCACGATGGCTGCGCGCACCGTGGGGTGCCGGTGAAGCGCGCCGCAAGCGGGGTCCGATGCGAGTTCTGGTCAGCAACGACGATGGCGTGGACGCGCCCGGCATCCGCCTGCTCGCCGAGCGCCTGCGCGTGCTGGGCGACGTGGTCGTGGTCGCGCCCGACCGCGACCGCTCCGGTGCCAGCAACTCGCTGACGCTGGATCAGCCGATCCGCGTGCTGCGCATGGACGACGGCCGCTACCGCGTTGCCGGAACGCCCACCGATTGCGTCCATCTCGCCTTGTCGGGGTTGCTCGAGAACGAGCCGGACATCGTCGTCTCCGGCATCAACAACGCGGCCAACCTCGGCGACGACGTGATCTATTCCGGCACCGTGTCGGCGGCGATGGAGGGGCGCTTTCTCGGGCTGCCGGCGATCGCGGTGTCACTGGCCAGCAGCGATCACCGCGGCGAGCACTACGATTCGGCGGCACGCGCGGTGCTGCTGCTGGTGCGCCGTCTGCTGGTGGACCCGCTGCCGGCCGACACCATCCTCAACGTCAACGTGCCGGACCGGCCGTGGGCGGAGATCCGCGGCTTCGAGGTCACCCGTCTCGGCAGACGCCACCGCAGCGCGCCGTGCATCCGCGATCACGATCCGCGCGGGCGCACCATCTGGTGGATCGGCCCGGCCGGCGAGGCCGAGGACGCCGGTCCCGGTACCGATTTCGACGCCGTGCAGCGCGGCTATGTCTCGGTGACGCCGATTCACGTCGACCTGACCCGCTTCCAGGCGCTGGAAAAGGTCAGCGAATGGGTGGGCGCGCTCGAGGCCGGCATGCGCGCCGACGCCGCGGCCTGACGCGCATGACGGCATCGATCCGCACCCCGGAAGCGGCCGGGCTGGGCATGACCTCGCAGCGCGCCCGCGACCGTCTGGTGGCGAAGCTGCGCGAAGAGGGCATCGCCGATCCGCGCATCCTCGACGTGATGCGCACGCTGCCGCGGCACCTGTTCGTCGATGAGGCACTGGCGCCGCGCGCCTACGAGAACACCGCGCTGCCGATCGGCCACGGCCAGACCATTTCGCAACCGTGGGTGGTGGCGCGCATGACCGAGGCGCTGCTGGAACCCGGTGTGCCGAAACGCGTGCTGGAAATCGGCACCGGCTCGGGCTACCAGGCGGCGGTACTGTCCCGGCTGGTGCCCGAGGTGTTTACCGTCGAGCGCATCGAGGAACTGCTGCGCCAGGCGCGGCGGCGCTTCCGCAAGCTGAAACTGGACAACATCCGCTCGCGCCACGACGACGGCCATCTCGGCTGGCCGGCCGAGGGGCCGTTCGACGCCATCATCCTCACCGCTGCCGGCGAGTCGGTGCCGCAGGACCTGCTGGCGCAACTGGCGCCCGGCGGCGTGCTGCTGGCGCCGCTGGGTCCGTCCGGACATCAGCAACTGGTGCGCGTGCGGGTCGATGCCGAGGGCGGCGTGCAGCGCGAGACGCTGGCCAACGTCAGCTTCGTGCCGCTGCTCGGCGGGGTCGGCTGATGGCGCTGTTCGCGTCGCTGTACCGGCGCGTGCTGGGCTGGGCGCAGCATCCGCATGCGCAGCGTTATCTTGCCGGGCTGAGTTTCGTCGAGGCCTTTGCGTTTCCGGTTGCGCCCGAACTGATGCTGGCGCCGATGTGCGTGGCGCAGCCGCGCCGCGCCTACCGCTATGCCGCGATCAGCCTGGCGTTTTCGCTGCTGGGATCGCTGGTCGGCTATGCGCTCGGCTACTTCGCGTTCGATCTGCTGCAACCGGTGCTGACGCATCTGGGCTGGATGGACGCCATCGATCGTCTGGTGCTGGAACTGCGCGCCGATGTGGTGCTGCATCCGTGGACGGCGTTCTGGCTGCTGGTCGCCGCCGGTTTCACGCCGGTGCCGCTGAAGCTGTTCACCTGGGCGGCCGGCATCGTCGGCGTGCCGCTGGCGGCCTTCGTCGCCAGCATGGTGGTCGGCCGCGGCAAGCGCGTGTTCCTTCTGGCATTCCTGGTGCGGCTGATGGGCCCGCGCGCGGAAGCGTTCCTGCGGCGCTGGATCGAGTGGATCGGCTGGGGTGCGCTGGCGCTGCTGGCACTGCTCGCGCTGGGGTGGTTCGGGTGGCGCTGAGGGCCGCTATGCTTGCCGGCATGACCTTGCGCACCACCGCGTCGCGTCTTGCCGTGATCGCCGGACTGCTGGCGCTGCTCGCCGGCTGCGCCGAGCCACGCGTGGTCGCCGTGCGCCGGATGTCGGGTCCGCCGCCGGTGCACGGCAGCGAGCCGGCGCACGGTCGTTATCGCGTGGTGGCCGGCGACACGCTCTACAGCATCGCCTTCCGCCACGGCATGGACTACCGCGCGCTGGCGTGGATCAACGGCATCGCGCCGCCGTTCACGATCTATCCCGGCGAGGAAATCCGGTTTTCCGGGAAGCCGGCTGCATCCTCGGCCGTCGAGCGGACGCCGCCGCCGCGCCCGCTGCCGCCCGCACGCCCGGCACCGTCGGCATCGCCGGCGGGGTCGGTCTCCGCCGTGGCCGCTCCGGTCGTCGCGCCGGCGCCGGCCGTCGCCGCACCCGCCTCGGCAGCCGCGGCGGCGTCGGCGGCTGCGACATCGGCGCCGGCCGACGCAGCCACGCCGGTGCAATCGCCGCCTGCGCCGTCCCGCCGGGTCGATGGCATCGCCTGGCGCTGGCCGACCGACGGCGCGATCCTCGACCGCTACCAGGCCAACGATCCCGGTCGCCAAGGCATCGATCTCGGCGGCCGCAGCGGCCAGCCGGTCTATGCCGCCGCCGACGGCGTGGTGGTCTACAGCGGCAATGGCCTGATCGGCTACGGCGAGCTGATCATCATCAAGCACTCCGACAGTTACCTGTCGGCCTACGGTCACAACCGCGTGCGCCTGGTCAAGGAAGGCGAGCGCGTGCGCGCCGGCCAGGAAATCGCCGAGATGGGCTCCTCGGGCGCGCCGCGGGTCGAACTGCATTTCGAGATCCGCCGCGACGGCAAGCCGGTCGATCCGCTCGATTACCTGCCGCCGCGCTGATCGCGCGCGACACGCTCAGCCGGGCAGGATGAAAGCCGCGACCACGGCGCGGTCTTCGCCGGCCAGCACGGCGTAGGTGCGCGCCGCGGCGGCGTTGTCCATCACCTCGCAGCCGATGCCGCGCCCCAGCAGTGCGGCCATCACCGCGGCCGGCGGAAAGCGCTGGCGTTCGCCGGTGCCCAGCAGCACCACGTCCGGCCGCAGCGCCAGCACCGGCTCCAGCGTGGCCGGATCCAGTGCCGCGACGTCGGTCACCGGCCAGTCTTCGATCACGTGATCGCGGGCGAGGATGAAGCTGCGGGTCAGCTCGCGGTCACCCAGCGTGATGCGATCGGCGCCGACGCGGCGCACGAACAGGTAGGAGCCGGGATGCTGCAGCGTCAGATCCATCGCAGCGGCGCGTCAGCGCGGCAGCGCCAGTCGAGGCGCATCGGGATTGCGCCGGTACAGCGCGGCGATGTGGCCGATCTGCTGCACCAGCTCGGCGCCGCTGGCGGCCAGCAGCGCATTGACCTGCGCGCTGCGTTCGGCGCGATCGGCTCCGGCGAGCTTGACCTTGACCAGCTCGTGATGATCCAGCGCGCGCCCCAGTTCGGCGAGCACGCCGTCGGTGATGCCGCGGGCGCCGAGCAGGATCACCGGTTTCAGCGCATGCGCGCTGCTGCGCAGATAGCGGCGTTGGGAGGCGGAGAGCGGCATGAGGTCGCGGCCGGATCGGGGCGGGAAAGGGCGGAGAAGGTATCATGCCCGCCCGCTTCATCGGCATGATCATGGTTCGCAGCAAGAGCAGTTCGCGCTGGCTGCGCGAGCATTTCGACGATCCCTACGTCAAGCGCGCCCAGGCCGAGGGCCTGCGCTCGCGCGCGGCGTACAAGCTCGACGAGCTGATCGAGCGCGACCGCCTGCTCAGGCCCGGCATGACCGTGGTGGATCTGGGCGCGGCGCCCGGCGGCTGGTCGCAGGTGGTGCGCCAGCGCCTGGGCGACAGCGGCCGCCTGCTGGCGCTGGACATCCTGCCGATGCAGGGCATCGCCGGCGTCGAGTTCATCGAAGGCGACTTTCGTGAATCCGAGGTGCTGGCGCGTCTTGAAACGCTGCTGGACGGTGCGCGCGCCGACCTTGTGCTGTCGGACATGGCCCCCAATATCACCGGCGTGGCTTCCGTCGATCAGGCACGCGCGATGCATCTGGCCGAACTGGCCGCGGATTTCTGTCGCGGCTGGCTGCGATCGGGCGGCGCGCTGCTGATCAAGCTGTTCCAGGGCGCCGGTTTCGACGATTACGTCCGCGACTTGCGCCGCGACTTCGCGCGCGTGACGATGCGCAAACCCAAGGCTTCGCGTGCGCGTTCACGCGAAGTCTATGCGCTGGCGACCGGCTTTCGCGGCGGTCCTCGGCCCACGAGCGAGTGATGTTATGAACGACATGGCCAAGAACCTCCTGCTGTGGCTGGTGATCGCGGTGGTCCTGCTCACCGTGTTCCAGAGTTTTGCGCCGCAGAGCGGCTCGACGCAGCCGATGACCTATACCGAGTTCGTGCAGCAGGTGCAGAACAACAACGTCACCGCGGTCACCATCAGCGCCACCAATCCGCCGACGATCACCGGCAAGCTGCGCGACGGCAGCCCGCTGCGCACGGTGGCGCCGTTCTTCGACGACAGCCTGATGCCGCAGCTGCTCAAGCACGGCGTGCAGGTCACCCAGCAGCCGGCCGACGGCGGCAACATCCTGTGGAAGATCCTGCTCGACTGGGTGCCGTTCCTGATCTTCATCGGCATGCTGATCTGGTTCATGCGCCAGATGCAGTCGGGCGGCGGCGGTCGCGGCGCGATGTCGTTCGGCCGCTCGCGCGCCAAGCTGCAGGGCGAGGACCAGGTCAAGGTCACCTTTGCCGACGTCGCGGGCTGCGACGAGGCCAAGGAGGACGTGCGCGAGCTGGTCGAGTTCCTGCGCGATCCCGGCAAGTTCCAGAAGCTGGGCGGGCGCATCCCGCGCGGCGTGCTGATGGCCGGTCCGCCCGGCACCGGCAAGACCCTGCTGGCCAAGGCGATCGCCGGGGAGGCCAAGGTGCCGTTCTTCTCGATCTCCGGTTCCGATTTCGTCGAGATGTTCGTCGGCGTCGGCGCCGCGCGCGTGCGCGACATGTTCGAGCAGGCCAAGAAGCACGCGCCCTGCATCATCTTCATCGACGAGATCGACGCCGTCGGCCGCCATCGCGGCGCCGGGCTCGGCGGCGGTCACGACGAACGCGAACAGACGCTCAACCAGCTGCTGGTCGAGATGGACGGCTTCGAGGGCAACGAGGGCATCATCGTCATCGCTGCTACCAACCGTCCCGATGTGCTCGACCCGGCGCTGCTGCGCCCGGGCCGCTTCGACCGCCAGGTGGCGGTGGGCCTGCCCGACGTGCGCGGCCGCGATCAGATTCTGCGCGTGCACATGCGCAAGGTGCCGGTCGCGACCGACGTCGATCCGATGGTGATCGCGCGCGGCACGCCGGGATTCTCCGGCGCCGATCTCGCCAATCTGGTCAATGAGGCGGCGCTGTTCGCCGCGCGCGAGAACACCCGCGACGTCGGCATGAGCCACTTCGAGCGCGCCAAGGACAAGATCATGATGGGCTCGGAGCGGCGCTCGATGATCATGAGCGAGGCCGAAAAGAAGCTCACCGCCTACCATGAGGCCGGCCACGCGATCGTCGGCCTGTCGGTGCCGGATCACGATCCGGTGCACAAGGTCACCATCATCCCGCGCGGCCGCGCGCTGGGCGTGACCATGTTCCTGCCCGAGCAGGACCGTTACAGCTACAGCAAGACCCACCTCGAGAGCCGCCTCGCCAGCCTCTACGGCGGCCGCGTCGCCGAGGAGCTGATCTTCGGCGCCGACAAGGTCACCACCGGCGCCAGCAACGACATCCAGCGTGCCACCCAGCTGGCGCGCGACATGGTCACCAAGTACGGCCTCAGCGAGGAGCTCGGCCCGATGACCTACGGCGAGGAGGAGGACGAGGTCTTCCTGGGCCGCTCGGTGACACAGCACAAGACAGTGTCCGAGGCCACCGCGCGGCGCATCGACGAGGTGATCCGCAACGTCATCGACACCGCCTACACCAGCGCGCGCAGCATCCTCACCGAGAAGATGGACAAGCTCAACGCGATGGCGCAGGCGCTGCTGCAGTACGAAACCATCGACAGCGGTCAGATCACCGCGATCATGGCCGGCCGCGAACCCGGCCCGCCGCGCGACTGGACGCGTGACGCCAGTTCCGGCGGCGACGCTGGTGCGGCGGGCGGCAGCGCGCGCGGCGCCGACGGCATCGGCCGTCCCGGACCCACCGGCGGCGTGGCGACGCCTGCCGGCAGCCCGCCCTGAGCGTGCACGACTTCGATCCGGCCGCGCGCAGCCTCGATTGCCGCGGCCGCCGGCTGTCGCTCGACCAGCCGCGCATCGCCGGCATCATCAATGTCACCCCGGACTCGTTCTCCGACGGCGGTGAGCACGCCGATGCCGCCAGCGCGATCGCTCATGGCCTGATGCTGGCGGAGCAGGGCGCCGATCTGCTCGATGTCGGCGGCGAATCCACTCGCCCGGGCGCGCAGCCGGTATCGACCGAGGACGAACTGCGCCGGGTGATCCCGGTGATCGAGGCGCTGGCGGCGCGCTGCGCGTTGCCGATCGCGATCGACACCAGCAAGCCCGAGGTGATGCGTGCCGCGGTCGCGGCCGGCGCCGGATTGATCAACGACGTCCATGCATTGCGCCGCCCCGGCGCGCTCGAGGCGGTGGCCGAGCTGGGCATGCCGGTGTGCCTGATGCACATGCAGGGCGAGCCCGGCAGCATGCAGGCCGATCCCCGCTATGACGACGTCGTCGGCGAGGTGCATCGCTTTCTGACCGACCGCGTGTTCGCCTGTGAACTGGCCGGCATCCCGCGCGGGCGCGTGCTGGTCGACCCGGGCTTCGGCTTCGGCAAGACGCTGGAGCACAACCTGGCCCTGCTCGGCGCGCTCGAACGCTTTCGCGGCCTCGGTGCCGGTCTGCTGGTCGGGCTGTCGCGCAAGACGATGATCGGCATGCTGACCGGACGCGACGATCCGCGCGCGCGCGCGGTCGGCTCCGCGGCGGCGGCGCTGGTCGCGGCCCAGCGCGGCGCCGACATCGTGCGCGTGCACGACGTGGCGGCGACGCGCGACGCGCTGCGCGTGGGCCTGGCGGCACCGCCTGTCGCCGCCGCCGCGACAGCGGCGAAAGCGAAAACGCCGCGCTGGGGCGACGACGACTGATCCGCACCATCGTTGCCGTGCGCGGCTCGCGTGCCGAACGCGCGGCCAAGGGGATAAGCTTCGCGTCCATGGCCGAGTTCCGAATCCCAAATCCCGAGTCCCACCGATTGTTCGGCACCGACGGCATCCGCGGCCGCGTCGGCGACTGGCCGATCACCGCGGAGTTCATGCTCAAGCTCGGTCGCGCGACCGGCGAGGTGCTCGGCCGCGACGGCCGCGCCACGGTTCTGATCGGCAAGGACACGCGCGCCTCCGGCTACATGTTCGAAGCGGCGCTGGAGGCCGGACTGGTCGCGGCGGGCGCCGACGTGCGCCTGCTGGGGCCGATGCCGACCCCCGCGGTCGCCTGGCTGACGCGCAGCCTCGGCGCCAGCGCCGGCATCGTGATCAGCGCCTCGCACAATCCGCATGTCGACAACGGCATCAAGTTCTTTTCCGCGGCCGGTGAAAAACTCGACGACGCCACCGAGTACGCGATCGCCGCGGCGACCGCCGCGCCGTTCGTCACCGTGGCCGCCGATCGTCTCGGCAAGGCGGCGCGCATCAGCGATGCCGCCGAACGCTACGCGGCGTTCTGCCGCTCCAGCGTGGCCGCCGATTTCAGCCTGCGCGGCCTGCGCATCGTGCTCGACTGCGCGCACGGCGCGACCTACCAGGTGGCGCCGCGGATCTTCGCCGCGCTGGGCGCCGAGCTGAGCACGATCGGCGCTGCGCCGGACGGCTTCAACATCAACGCCGGCGTCGGCACGATGCATCCCGAGGCGCTGGCCGCAGCCGTACGCGCCGCAGACGCCGACCTCGGCATCGCTTTCGACGGCGACGGCGACCGCGTGCTGATGGTGGACGCCGGCGGCGTGCTGGCGGACGGCGACGATCTGCTCTACATCCTGGCCCGCGATCTGCACGCGCGCGGCACGCTGCGCGGCCCGATCGTCGGCACGCTCATGAGCAACCGCGCGCTGGAGACGGCGATCGTCGCGCTGGGCGTGCCGTTCGTGCGCACCGACGTCGGCGACCGCCACGTGCATCGCGCCCTGCGCGAGGGCGGCGGCGTGCTTGGGGGCGAAGCCTCCGGGCACCTGCTGTGCCTCGACCGCACCACCACAGGCGACGGCATCGTCGCCGCGCTGGCGGTGCTGGAGGCGCTGGCGCGCAGCGGCGAGACGCTGGCCGCTGCGCGCGCGCGCCTGGCCAAGCTGCCGCAGCGCACCGTCAACGTGCATGCCGCCGGAGGCGCCGCGCTGCTGGCCGCGCCCGGCGTGCGCGAAGCCCTGGCGACGGCGCAGGCCACGCTGGCGGACCGCGGCCGCGCGTTTTTGCGGCCTTCCGGCACCGAGCCGCTGGTGCGGGTCACCGTCGAGGCGCCGGACGCCACCGAGGTCGATCGTCTGGTCGCAGCTCTGGCCGCCGCCGTGACCTCGGCGACATGCCTGTCATCCGGCGAGTCCCCGGCATGAAACAGATCCCCACCCTCGACATCCGCCGCTACGAACACGATCGCGCGGCGTTCGTCGCCGAACTCGGCGCGGCGTATCGCGAATTCGGCTTCTGCTGCATCGGCGGGCACGGCATCCCGCAGGCGCTGATCGACGGCGCCTACGAGGCGTTCCGGCGCTTCTTCGCGCTGCCCACGGAAACCAAGATGCGTTACCACGTGCCCGGCAGCGGCGGCGCGCGCGGCTACACCCCGTTCAAGGTCGAGACCGCCAAGGACAGCCAGTACCCGGACCTCAAGGAATTCTGGCACATCGGCCGCGAGATTCCGCGCGATTCGAGATACGCCGGCGTGATGCCGCCCAACCTGTGGCCGAGCGAGGTCGCCGGTTTCCGCGAGCACGGCTACGCGCTGTACCAGGCGCTGGACCAGCTGGGCACGCGCGTACTGCGCGCGCTGGCGCTGCACATCGGCCTGCCGGAGCGCTGGTTCGATAACAAGACCGACAGCGGCAACTCGATCCTGCGCCCGATCCACTATCCGCCGATCGAGACCGACGACGTGCCCAACGTGCGCGCCGGCGCGCACGAGGACATCAACTTCATCACCCTGCTGGTGGGCGCCAGCGCGGAAGGGCTCGAG
>JAJYMF010000163.1 GCA_021787175.1 Pseudomonadota bacterium
TGGCGCGCGCCCATGGCGGCGACGTGTTCCTGCGCTCGGCAGCCGCGCCGGGCGCCACGTTCGTGCTGGCGCTGCCGCTGGCGGATGCCGGCATGCCGCTGGCCAGCGGCACCGCGGCCCGAGCGGCCTGACCCTGTTTCCGGAGGAAGCGCAGCCATGCAAGCCGCCGATGTGATGGTCGTTGAAGACGATGCCGACCTGCGCGAAGCGCTGGGCGAGACGCTCGAAGCCGCCGGATTCGACGTCGAACTGGCCGCCGAGGGTACGGCCGCGCTGGTGCGGCTGGCGGTGCGACCGGCGCGGCTGGTGCTGACCGACATGCAGATGGCGCCGATGGATGGCCCGGCCCTGCTGGCCGCGCTGCGCACGCAGCACCCCGGGTTGCCGGTGGTGGTGATGACCGCCTACGGCACCATCGAGCAGGCGGTCGCGGCCATGCGCGCCGGCGCCGCCGACTATCTGGTCAAACCCTTCGAATCGGCGCCGCTGCTGGAGGTGGTGCGCCGGCATCTGCCGCCGGCCGTCAGCGAGCACGAGCTGGCGCACGACACGCGCAGCATCGCGCTCTATGAGCTGGCCTGGCGCGTGGCCGGCAGCGACGCCACCGTGCTGATCACCGGTGAAAGCGGCACCGGCAAGGAGGTGCTGGCGCGCGCGCTCCACGCCCGCTCCCCGCGCGCCGCGGCTCCGTTCGTGGCGATCAACTGCGCGGCGATTCCCGAGCAGATGCTCGAGGCCACGCTGTTCGGGCACGAGAAGGGCGCTTTCACCGGCGCACTCAGTGCGCATCCCGGCAAGTTCGAGCAGGCCCAGGGCGGAACCCTGCTCCTCGACGAGATCAGCGAGATGCCCTTGCCGCTGCAGGCCAAGCTGCTGCGCGTGCTGCAGGAGCGCGAGGTCGAGCGCATCGGCGGCAAGCGCGCTATTGCCCTGGACGTGCGCGTGCTCGCGACCAGCAACCGGCGCCTGCGCGACGAGGTGGCGGCGGGGCGCTTCCGCGAGGATCTGTACTTCCGCCTCAACGTGTTTCCGCTGCACGTGCCGGCCTTGCGGCAGCGTCCCGGCGATGTGCTGCCGCTGGCGCGGCAGCTGCTGGCACGCCATTGCCGCGGACGCCCGCAGCCGGTGCTGACCGCCGCCGCCGCCGCGCGCCTGCAGGTGTATGCCTGGCCGGGCAATGTCCGCGAACTGGAAAACGTGATGCAGCGCGCATTGGTGCTGTGTGCCGGACGCGAGATCGATGCCGATGCGCTGGTGCTGGACGAGTCCGCCGAAACGGCGTCGCCGACGGCCGTGTCGTGCGGTGCGCTGGACGATTCCCGCCGCCGCAACGAGCAGAGCGTGATCCTCGAGGCCCTGCGCGCCGGCAACGGCAGCCGTCGCGCCGCCGCCGTGCGGCTCGGGATCAGCGAGCGCACGCTGCGCTACAAGCTGGCGCAGATGCGGGCCGTCGGCATCCGCCTGCCGCCGGTCGGCACGGCCTGTGCATAGGTCCCTGCGGCAACACCAGGAAAGCACGCATGAACACCATCGATGTCAATGGCCTTCTGGCCCAGATGCGCGCCCTCAGCGCGCAGGCCGCTCTGCCCGTCGCCCCGGCGCCCGCCGGAACACCGACGGCCGGCAGTCAGGATTTCGGCGCTTTGCTGAAGAACGCCATCGGCAGTGTCGAACAGACCCAGCGCACCGCCGGCCGGATGACCAACGCCTTCGAACGCGGCGATCCCGGCGCCGATCTCGGTCAGGTGATGGTGGCCGTGCAGAAGGCCGATCTCTCGTTCCGCACCATGAACGAGGTGCGCAACAAGCTGGTCGAGGCCTACCAGACCATCATGAACATGCCGATGTGAGTGCGGCAGGGAAGGACGTCCGATCATGGCAGATCTCGTAGCCACGACCAGCCCGCGCCTGCAGGAGCGCTTCGCCGGCGGCGGGCTGGCGCGTCTCCCCGGCGCGCGGCAGGCGGCGCTGCTGATCGGCATCGCCGCCGCCGTGGCGATCGGCGTCGCCCTGGTGCTGTGGTTGCGCACGCCCAGCTACGCACTGCTCTACGGCGGCCTCGGGACCAAGGACGCGGCCGCGGTGACGCAGGCGCTGGCCGGGCTCAACGAGCCCTACCAGCTCAGCGCCGACGGCGGCGCGATCCTCGTTCCCGAGGCCGACATCCCGGCGGTGCGCCTGAAGCTCGCCGCCCAGGGATTGCCGCGCGGCGGCGCCAGCGCGGTGTCCGAGGACGGCGGCGCGTCGCCGTTCGGGCTCAGCGACTTCGCCGAGAAGGCGCGTTACCAGGCCCGCCTCGAGAGCGATCTGGCCAACACCGTCGCCAGCCTGCAGTCGGTGCAGTCGGCGCGCGTGCACCTGGCGCTGCCGAAAAGCTCCGCATTCATCCGCGACCAGCGTCCGGCCAGCGCCTCGGTGGTCGTCACCCTGTATGCCGGGCGCAGTCTCGACGCCGGGCAGGTGGCTGCGATCGTGCACCTGGTCGCCGCCAGCGTGCCCGACCTCGATCCGCGCAACGTGTCGGTGATCGACCAGAAGGGCGAGCTGCTGACGGCCAGCAATCCCGGCGGCGCCGCGGCGGTGGCCGATGGCCGGTTCCGCTTGACGCAGACCGTGGAAAGCGCCTATGCCGATCGGGTCGAGGAGATCCTGGCCCCGATGGTGGGCGCAGGCCACGTGCGCGCGCAGGTGGTCGCCGATCTCGATTTCACCGAAACCGAGAAGACCAGCGAGACCTACGACAACAAGAATCCGGCGCTGCGCAGCGAACAGGTGAGCAGCGACACGCGGGTGGCCGGCGGCGGCGCGCAGGGCATCCCCGGCGCGCTCAGCAACCAGCCGCCGTCGACACCGCCGCAGCCGACCGCGGCCAATCCGGCGGCGGGTGCCGCGCCTGCGGGCGCCGTGCCCGGCGCGGCAGCGGGCGCAACAGCCACGCCGACGGACACCTCGAGCAGCGCCACGCGCAACTACGAGCTCGATCGCACCATCAGTCACGTGCGCGACCCCATCGGCAGCGTCACCCGGCTGAGCGTGGCGGTGGTCGTCGATGATCGCCATGTCGTCGGCAAGGACGGCAAGGTCAGCGACGTGCCCTATAGCGCCACCGAACTCGCGCAGATGACTACGCTGGTCAAGAACGCGGTCGGCTACGACGCCAGGCGCGGCGACAGCGTCAACGTCGTCAATGTGGCGTTCCGCGGCGATCGCACCGCCGGACCGACCGCTTCCGGCACCCCGTTGTGGGACCGGCCGGGCGTACGCGATCTGCTCAGGCTCGGCATCGGCGCGGTCCTGCTGCTGACGCTGATTCTCGCCGTGCTGCGCCCGCTGCTGCGCAACCTGGTGGCCCCATCCCCGGGGCGCATCCAGGCCTCGGCACAGGTGTTGCCGGGAGCGGGCGAGCCGGCGCCGGACCGGGTCACTCTCGGAGCCAACGCCGCGCTGCCGCCGGCGGGTGCGGCGCAGATGGACTACGAACAGAAGGTGGCCCTGGCCAAGCGCGTGGCCAGCCAGGATCCGCGGCAGCTGGCGCAAGTCGTACAGGAATGGGTGAGTGCCGATGGCAAGTGAGGGGCAGAACCGGATGAGCGGCGCCGAACGCGCTGCGGTCTTGATGCTCACCGTCGGCGAGCAGAGCGCCGCCGAGGTGCTCAAGCACCTGGGTCCCAGCGAGGTGCAGGCGCTGGGCAGCGCGATGGCGGGCATCCGCGGTCTCTCGCGCGAGCAGGTCGAGATGGTTCTCGACCAGCTGCACATGGCGATCGACAGTCAGGCCGGCATCGGTGTCGGCACCGAGGATTACATCCGCAAGATGCTGATCAACGCACTGGGCGAGGAGCGCGGCAGTACGCTGATCGACCGCATCCTGCTCGGGCGCAGCGCCAAGGGCCTGGAGTCCCTGAAGTGGATGGAGGCGCGCGCCGTCGCCGAAATGATCGGCCAGGAGCATCCGCAGATCATCGCCATCGTTCTGGCGCATCTCGAGTCCGATCAGGCCGCGGACGTGCTCGGGTTCCTGCCCGTGCGCGTGCGTCCCGACGTGATCATGCGCATCGCCACCCTCGACGGCATCCAGCCGCACGCGCTGCATGAGCTGGACGAAGTGATGGAGCGCCAGTTTTCCGGCAACGGCAGCAAGTTCAAGTCGTCGCGGCTCGGCGGCAACAAGGCCGCGGCCAACATCCTCAATGCGATGGAGACGGCGCGCGAGGCCGAGGTCATGGAAGCGATTCGCAAGGCCGACGACGCGCTGGGACAGCGGATCCAGGATCTGATGTTCGTGTTCGACGACCTGAGCAAACTCGACGACCGCAGCATGCAGACGCTGTTGCGCGAGGTATCGACCGAGCGTCTGGTGGTTGCCCTGAAGGGCGCCGAGCAGGCGCTGATGGAAAAGATTTTCGCCAACATGTCCAAGCGCGCCGCCGACATGCTCAAGGACGACCTCGAGGTCAAGGGACCGGTCAAGGTCAGCGAGGTGGATGCGGCACAGAAGGAGATTCTGGGCGTCGCGCGCCGCCTGGGCGATGCGGGGCAGATCAGTCTCGGCGGCGGAGGCGAGGACTATGTGTGAAGCGGCGTTCGCGTCCGGTCGTGACGTTTGCCGGGCCGCCGCGGCATGAGCGGAGCGGGCGTGCTCGGTCGAGAGCAGGCTGCCGAGGCGCGACGCTGGGAGCAGCCCGCCCTCGGCGTGCCGGCCTCCGCCGCCACGGCTTCCGCGCCGCGCACGGTGCGCCAGCTGGAGGCACTCGAGCAGCAGGCGCGCGAGGAGGGCCACGCGCAGGGTCTCGCCGAAGGACGCGCCGCCGCCGCGCTCGAGCTGGCGCAACGCGTGCGCGAAGTCGAGTCGCTGCTGGACGCGCTGGCGCGCCCGCTCGATGGCCTGGACGCCGCCGTCGAGCTCGAACTGGCGCAATTGGCCATCGCCATCGCCCGGCAACTGGTGCGCCGAGAACTGCGGACCCAGCCCGACGAGGTCATCGGCGTGGTGCGCGAGGGCCTTGCGGCACTGCCGGCGGCGTCCCGGCACGTGCGCGTGCAACTGCATCCGGACGATGCCCAGCTGGTGCGCCAGGCGCTGGCGCGCGGCGAGGGCGAGCACGCCTGGGAGATCCGCGAAGATCCGCTGCTGACGCGCGGCGGCTGCGAGATCGTCAGCGAGCACTCGCGCCTCGATGCGCGCGTCGAGGCGCGGCTGGGCGCGGTGATCGCCGCGGTGCTGGGTGGTGCGCGCTGCGTGGACGCCGATTCCGGGGAAGGCTCGTGAACGAGCGGCGGGAACGGCTGCGCGCGCTGCGCACGACGGTGTGGAAGACACGGCTCGATCAGCGCCTGCGGCAGGCGCTCGCGCCGCATCCGCTGCGCGCGTCGGGCACCTTGCGGCGCGTGGTCGGCCTGACGCTCGAGGCGGTCGGCTGCGAGGCGCCGCTGGGCGGACGCTGCCTGGTGACCGATACCGCCGGCAGCGAACTCGAAACCGAGGTGGTCGGATTTTCGGGGGAGCGTCTGTTCCTGATGCCGACCGGAGAACTGCATGGCGTGCTGCCGAATGCGCGCGTGGTGCCCACCGAGTCCGGCTCCGATGTGGCGGTGGGCGACGCCCTGCTGGGGCGGGTGGTGGACGCCGCCGGGCGCCCGCTGGACGGTGCCGGGGCGCTCGAGACGACCGCTCGCGCCCGGCTCGCCGGCGTGCCGATCAATCCGATGATGCGCGCGCCGATCGACGAGCCGCTGGACGTCGGCGTGCGCGCGATCAACGCCCTGCTGACCGTGGGCCGCGGCCAGCGCCTGGGCCTGTTCGCCGGTTCCGGCGTGGGCAAGAGCACCCTGCTCGGGATGATGACCCGCTATACCGAAGCCGACGTGATCGTGGTCGGCCTGATCGGCGAACGCGGGCGCGAGGTCAAGGAATTCGTCGAGCAGATCCTCGGACCCGAGGGGCTGCGTCGCGCGGTGGTCGTGGCCACGCCGGCCGATCATCCGCCGCTGATGCGCCTGCGCGGCGCCTGGTACGCCACCGCGATCGCCGAGCACTTCCGCGATCGCGGCCGCAAGGTGCTGCTGCTGATGGATTCGCTCACGCGCTTCGCGCAGGCGCAGCGCGAGATCGCGCTGGCTATCGGCGAGCCGCCCGCCACCAAGGGCTATCCGCCGTCGGTGTTCGCCCGGCTGCCCGCGCTGATCGAACGCGCCGGCAACGGCGTGTCCGGCGCCGGCTCGATCACTGCCTTCTACACGGTGCTGACCGAAGGCGACGATCACCGCCACGATCCGATCGCCGACGCCGCACGCGCGATCCTCGACGGCCACATCGTGCTTTCGCGCGACCTCGCCGAGGCCGGGCACTTTCCGGCGATCGACATCGAAGCCTCGATCAGCCGCGTGATGCCGGCGGTGGTCTCTGCTTCCCAACTGGCCTTGATGCGCCGCTTCCGCCAGCTCTATGCGGCCTACAGCCAGCAGCGCGACCTGATCGCGGTCGGCGCCTACCAGCGCGGCAGCGACCCGCGGGTGGATGAAGCCATTGCCTACTGGCCGCGCCTGGCCGCCTTCCTGCAGCAGGACGTGCATGTGCCGATGCCGCTGGCCGCGGCGGTCGGCGCACTCGCGACCGCGCTGGAACCCGAAGCCGGAGGCGCAGCGTGAGCCGGCGCAGCGACAGCATGGATCGGGCCGCGGAAATCGCCGGCGAGCGCGTCAAGGACCAGGCACGCGCCCTGGGCGAGTGCCAGCAGGCACTCGGCGAGGCCGAAGCCAAGCTGGCCGAACTCGAACGCTTTCGCGGCGACTATGCAACATCGGCCGGCGCCGGCGACGTCCGTCAATTGCTGAATCGACGCCAGTTCGTGCACAAGATCGAGGAGGCCATCGCGTACCAGCGCGCGGTCATCATGCGCTTGCGCCGCGCTCTCGAAGAGCAACGGACGCAATGGCGCGACGCGCGCGCGCGCGCGAAGGCACTGGACGGCGTCAGCGGGCGTCTGCGTGCCGGCGAGGCGCGAACTGCCGAGCGGCTCGAGCAGGCGCAGCTCGACGAGCGTGCGCGGCAGACACGGCCCTGGTCCGAGGATTGACTGGCATGAATCCTGCCTGCGTCTGGATGGCGACTTGGAGATCGTGCCCATGCCCACCCTGATCGCACCGTCTGCTGCCCGACCCCCGGTGGCCGAGGCGGCGCCGGCGGAAGCCGGCACAGCCGCAACGGCCGCAACGGTCGGCACGGCCGGCACGGCGAGCGGCGCTGCTGCGGCTTTCGACCGGGTATTGCAGACGGCTCAGCAGGGCGAGGGCGCTGTGCCGCCTGCCGCGCCCGGGACGCAACATCCGGCACCGGCAGCGGGTCCGGAACAGGGCCCGCTGGCAAGGATGCCGTCGCCGGACGAGCCGCCGCCGCTGCCGCTGCCGGCAAGCGCGACGACACCCGCTGCCGGCGACGCGGCTTCACGCTCGACCGTGCCCGTGCCCAAGACACAGCCCGGCACCCGCGCGCACGTCGAAAATCCGCTCGCAGCCAGTCTGCTGGCCATGCTGCAGGCGGCGGGGCCCCTCCTGACGGTGGCGCGCGGCAACGCGTTGCCGGTTGCCGCCGGCAAGCTGTTGCCGGGTGCGGCCGCGCTCACGGCCCGCACGCCAGCTGTCGCGACAGCCCTCGCGCCTGCGCAGGCCGGCACCGCCGTCGCTGCCGAGTCCATGCCGGCGACCACGACCGTGCTCTCCACGCTGGAGCGCGTCGCGGGCAGCACCGACATGAACAAGCTGCATCGTGCCGCGGGTGCCGGCGGTCAGGGCGAATCTGTTTTTGCCGGGATGCTGTCGCCGCCCGGAACGCTCGCGCGGACCCCGACGCTGGTGCAGCACACGGCAGACCTCGCCGCCGCCGCCGACACACCCGCATTCGGTGCGGCGCTGAGTCACGAAGTGGCCTGGATGGCGGGCCACGATCTGCAGCGCGCGCGCCTGCGCCTGCACCCTGCCGAACTGGGCAGCCTCGATGTGCAGATCCAGGTGCAGCACGGCCGCGTCGATGTGGCCTTTGTCGTTCAGCACCCGGCCGCGGCGACGGCCGTGCAGGACGCGCTGACACAGCTGGGCGTGCTGCTGGGCCAGCAGGGCCTCAGTCTGGGCGATGCCCACGTCTCGCAGCGGCAGTCGCGGGCGCGGGCCGCGGACGCGGAGGCCGGGGGCCGAGACGTCGACGAGGACGTTCTCGCGGTGACGGCGGCAGACGGGCCGCGACCCGACCGCAGCGGCCACGTGCTGGTGGACGCATTCGCCTAGGAAAGGTCTGAACGTGTTCAGACCTTCCCCAGGCCACGGATGACATGCCGCGCTCGAGCACGCCGGTGCTCGATGCGAGCGTCCTCTGACAAGTCCCGGATGGACTTGTTCAGAGGTTCCCCGGGTGGCCTGTACGGCGGGCGATCATGCTTCCGCGCGGGAACAAGCCGTCGGCGAGTCGCCTGCCGGCCGTCAATTTCCCGTCCTCGAGCAGGCTCCGGCGTCGCGCGGGCGGCCACGGATTCCCCGGGCAGCAAGGCTTTGAGCGAATGGCATAGCGCTTGCTAGTGCGCGGGAGTCGGGGCCGCATGGCCCGCCGCCGGAGATCCGTCATGGCCGAACCGCAGCAGGACGATACCCCCAGCGAAGCCGCGCCTGCCCCGGGCAAGCGGCGGCGACTGCTGTTGGCGGGAGCAGGCGTGCTCGCACTGCTGCTGGTCGCCGGCGGCACGTTCGCCTTCCTGCACGCGCGCGGCGGTTCCGGCAAGCCCGCGGCAGCGGTCGCGCGCACGCCGCTCTTCTATGCGCTTGATCCGCCGTTCGTGGTCAATTTCCAGGGCGAGGGCCAGGTGCGTTTCCTGCAGGTCGGGGTGCAGCTGATGGCCTACGACCAGGGCGCCCTGGACGCCGCCAAGGCCGAGGATCCGGTGATCCGCAACGACCTGGTGATGCTGTTCAGCGGCCAGGACCAGAAGGCCCTGATGACGCGCGCCGGCAAGGAGAAGTTGCGCGCCGACGCACTGGCTGACGTGCAGCGCATCGTGCATGCACGCGATCCCGATCACACCATCCAGGCGCTGTACTTCACCAGCTTCGTGATGCAGTGATGGCCAACGAGATCCTCAGCCAGGACGAGATCGATGCCCTGCTGAACGGCGTCAGCAGCGGCGCGGTCGAGACCGAAGGCGATACGCCGGTCGCGGCGGGCGAGGCGCGCACGTTCGACTTCACCCAGCACGATCGCATCGTGCGCGGCCGCCTGCCGACCCTGGAGATGGTCAACGACCGCTGCGCCCGCTTCTTCCGTTCGGCGCTGTTCGGCCTGCTGCGCAAGAACGCCGAGGTCGCGGTGCTCGGCGTGCGCATGTCGAAGTTTTCCGAATACGTGCACGGCCTGGTGGTGCCGACCAATCTCAATCTCATCAAGCTCAAGCCGCTGCGCGGCACCGGCCTGGTAGTGATCGAACCCAACCTGGTCTTCGCCGTCGTCGACAATTTCTTCGGCGGCGACGGGCGCTTCAAGATCAAGATCGAAGGCCGCGAGTTCACGGCAACCGAAAGCCGGGTGATCCAGCTGGTGCTGAAGGCGCTGTTCGACGCCATGACCGAGGCCTGGGCGCCGGTGCTCAAGGTGGAGTTCGAATTCCTCAACGCGGAGATGAACCCGCAGTTCGCCAATATCGTCAGCCCGACCGAGACCGTGGTGGTCTCGCGCTTTCACGTCGAAGTGGACGGCGGCGGCGGCGATGTGCACGTGACGCTGCCCTACTCGATGCTGGAGCCGATCCGCGACCTGCTCGATGCCGGCGTGCAGAGCGATCGCGTCGAGCGCGACGAACGCTGGACCGCATCGCTGCATCAGGAAATCCTCGAAGCCGAAGTCGAACTCAACAGCGTGCTCGGCGAGACGCGGCTCAGCATCGGCGAGTTCATGCACCTGCGTCCCGGTGACGTGATACCGCTCGAATTGCCCGATCAGGTGACCTTGTACGCGGAGAACGTGCCGTTCTCGCTGGGCCGCCTCGGAACCCACGGCGGCGCCAACGCGGTCCGCATCGAAACCTTGCTGCGGCGGCCCGTGCCGCGGCCTCTTCACATCCAGAAGGATTCGCCATGAGCAACGACATGCCGGCCGGTGCAGCTGCCGCCACGGAAAGCGTCGAGAGGGTGCAGTTCGACGCCCTGCAGAAAGGCAGCGGCGGCGAGGGCGGCGAGGTCAATCTGGACGTCATCCTCGATGTGCCGGTGACGCTGGCGATGGAGGTCGGCCGCACCCGCATCAGCATCCGCAACCTGCTGCAGCTCAATCAGGGATCGGTCGTCGAGCTCGACCGCGCAGCCGGCGAGCCGCTGGACGTCTTTGTGAACGGCACCCTGGTCGCGCACGGCGAAGTGGTGGTGATCAACGAGAAGTTCGGCATCCGGCTGACCGATGTGGTCAGCCCGGCCGATCGTGTGCGCAAGCTGCGGTGAGCGTGATGAGCCGCGCATGCTCCGCATCCGGTTTGACGGTCGAGGGCGGTTTTCCGTGCAGGAGGATGGGCCTGCGCAGAAGCCGCCCCCGACCGTCAGTTGCATGGTGGGCCCTGCCGGCTGTTTCGCCGCTGCTGGCGACCGCCGCCGATACGGCGTCCCCGATTGCAGTCGCGCCGGACATGGCGGGCGCCGCGGTGCGTACCGTGCTCAGTCTGCTGGCCGTGGTGGCGCTGATTCTCGTCGCCGGCTGGCTGATGCGCCGCGTGCAGGCTGGCGATGGCCTCAGCCGACGTGCCGTGCGCGTACTCGAAGGCGTGTCGGTGGGCGCGCGCGAGCGCGTGGTGCTGGTCGAGGTCGGCACCACCCAACTGCTGCTTGGCGTCGCGCCGGGCCAGGTACGCACCCTGCACGTGCTCGAGCAGCGCATCGAGCGCGCGGCGCCGGCCGCGGCGCCGCGCTTCGCCGACGTGCTGCAGCGGTTGCGGCGATCCGCCGGAGCCGCGCCATGAGGCGCGCGCCGGCGATCGTCCTGCCGCTGCTCGCCCTGCTGGCGCCGTGGCCGGCATCGGCCGCCGGTCTGCCGGTGCTGAGCGTGCATGCCGCGGCGGACGGCGGCCAGACCTGGACGCTCAGCGTGCAGATCCTGCTGCTGATGACGGCGCTGACGGTGCTGCCGGCCATCCTGCTGATGATGACGTCGTTCACCCGCATCATCATCGTGCTCGGTTTCCTGCGCCAGGCGCTCGGCACCGGCCAGACCCCGCCCAATC
>JAJYMF010000390.1 GCA_021787175.1 Pseudomonadota bacterium
CCGGCCAGGGTCGATACCACGCCGTCGGACAGCCGCATGGCCCGCAGGGCATTGCCGCCGGCGTCGGCCACCAGCAGCTGGCCCGCCAGCAGCGCAAGCCCGGCCGGCTGCGCGAACGCCGCCGCCATGGCGTCGCCGTCGGCCACGTCGGCCAGACCGCTGCCGGCCAGCACGTCGATGCGGTCGTCGCCGAGATGCAGCTGCCAGATCTGGTGCTGTCCCGCCAGCGCGACGTACAGCCGATCCCCGCCCGCCGCCAGGCCCACCGGCGCGCTGACCGACAGTTCGGTTCCGGCCACGCCGCCGCGCGGTACGTCATGGCCCAGCTCGCCGCGCCCCAGCACGGTGGCGACGTCGCCGGTCAGCAGGCGGATGCGGCGCACCGCATGGTTGCCGGTATCGGCCACGAACAGCGCGTCGCCGAGCAGCGCCAGTCCCTGCGGATCGTTGAAGCCGGCGTCTTTGCTGTGACCGTCCCAGTAGCCGGGATTGCCGGAGCCGAACTGCCGCAGTACGCGGCCCTCGAGATTGCACTCCAGCACGCGATTGTGTGCGCTGTCGCTGACGTAGAGGCGCTCGCCGGCGATCGCCAGCGCGCCCGGAAAACGCAGCGCCACCCGCGGCTCCGGGCGTGCCGAGGTCGGCGCCGGGTCGAAACGGCGCAGATCGCGTGCCGCGGCCTCGTCGAGCAGGGCGGCCGTCAGCTCGTCGAGTTCGCGCAGGCAGTCGTCGCCCTGCACGCGCGCTGCCTGCTGGCCCTCGCAGTCCAGCACCAGCACGCTGGGCCAGGCTTCGATCTCGAGGCGACGCCAGAGCTGCCAGTCGGCGTCGTTGACGACCGGGAAGCGCAGGTGCAGCCGATTGGCCGCCTTCAGCACCGCCGCCGTATCGCGCTGTGCCGCGTACTTGGGCACGTGGATGCCGAGCACGGCGACGCCGTCGTGGTACTTGGTCTGCAGCTGCCGCAGGACCGGCATCAGGTTGATGCTGTGGATGCTGTCGTAGCCGAAGAACACCAGCAGCACGACGCGTCCGCGCAAAGCGGCCAGCGAAGGCCGTTCGCGCACGTTGACCCAATCGAGATCGTCCGCGAATTCCTGGACTGCGCTGCGCGTCGGCATTGGCCCACCCCCCTGTGCGCGCCGATCTTAACCGCTGCCGGGGCTTCCCGCGGCACCGGTTTCAGGGGATCCCGAGCTTCCGCTCGGCGCGGGCCAGATCCTCCGGCGTGTCGATGCCGGGCGGGAACCCTTCCGGCGACAGGGCGACGGCGATGGCGTAGCCGTGCTCCAGCGCACGCAACTGCTCCAGCGATTCGGCCTGCTCCAGCGGCGTGCGCGGCAGCGCCGGATAAGCGCGCAGGAAGCCGGCGCGGTAGGCGTAGATGCCGATATGGCGCAGGAACGGCACGCCATCCGGCATGCGCGCGCGATCCGCGGCGAAGGCGTCGCGCGGCCACGGCAGCGGCGCGCGGCTGAAGTACAGCGCGCGACCGCTGCGATCGCAGACGACCTTGACGATGTTGGGGTCGAACAGCCGGGCGGCCTCGGCGATCGGCGTGGCCAGGGTCGCCATCGGGGTGCCGGCGACGACCAGCGCCGCGACCACGGCGCGGATGCCCGCGGCCGGCGCGAAGGGCTCGTCGCCCTGCAGATTGACGACGACGGTGTCGTCGGCCCAGCCGAGCCGTGCCGCGCATTCGGCCAGCCGGTCGCTGCCGGAGGCGTGGGTCGCGGCGGTCATCGCCACCTGCGCGCCGCTGCCGGTCAACGCCTCGGCGATGCGCGCGTCATCAGTGGCGACCACAACCTCGGTCGCGCCGGCGGCTTGCGCCCGCCGAACCACGTGCCGGATCAGCGGCTCGCCGCCCAGCAGGCGCAGCGGCTTCCCCGGCAGGCGGCTGGCGCCGTATCGAGCCGGAATGGCGATGATGAAAGGCGGCAGCTCGGTCATCTCGGCGCTCATGCGGCCGCCTCGTCCGTTGCGGGCGCCGCGGTGACGGCCATTCCGGCCGCGCGGGCCGTGTCCAGGAATCCCGGGAACGAAGTGGCGACATTGGCGCAGTCGCGGATGTGCACCGGCGCATCGGCGACCAGCCCGGCCACGGCGAAGCTCATCGCGCAGCGGTGATCGCCCGCGCTGTCGACTTCGCCGCCGCGCAGGGCGCCACCCTCGATGGCTGCGCCGTCGGGCCGTTCCTCCACCGCGATACCCAGCCGGCGCAGGCCTGCGGCCATCACCGCGATGCGGTCGGACTCCTTGACCCGCAGTTCGGCCGCCCCGCGCAGCACGGTCCGGCCTTGCGCCGAGGCCGCTGCAACGAAAAGGACCGGGCACTCGTCGATCATGTCGGCGACGTGCACGACCGGGATCTCGATGCCGCGCAGCGGCGCATGGCGCACACGCAGGTCGCCGACCGGCTCGCCGCCCTGCTCGCCGAGGCGTTCGATGGCGATGTCGGCGCCCATCGCACGCAGCGTATCGAGCAGGCCGGTTCGCCGCGGATTGAGCCCCACTTCGCGCAGCACGAGATCGCTGCCGGGTGTCACGCAGGCCGCGACGATGAAGAACGCCGCCGAGGAGAAGTCTCCCGGGACGCGCACATCGGCGGCGCGCAGCCGATGCCCGCCTTCCAGGCGCGCCCAGCCCGGACCGAAGGTGATCGGCCAGCCGAAGGCCGCCAGCATGCGCTCGGTGTAGTCGCGGGTCGGCTGCGGTTCGCGCACCTCGGTGGTGCCCTCGGCATACAGCCCCGCCAGCAGGATCGACGATTTCACCTGCGCGCTGGCGACCGGTGTGTCGATCGTGGCCCCGCGCAGGTTGCGCCCACCGTGAATGTGCAGCGGCGGCAGCCCGTCGCTGCTGTCGATGCGTGCGCCCATGGCCGTCAGCGGGTCGATCACGCGCCGCATCGGCCGGCGCGACAGCGAGGCGTCGCCGACCAGGGTACTGTCGAAGCTCTGTCCTGCGAGCAGCCCGGCCAGCAGACGCATGCCGGTGCCGGCGTTGCCGCAATCGAGCGGCTGCGCGGACGCACGCAAGCCGCGCAGGCCGGCGCCGTCGATCATGCGCACACCATCGGCAGGCGCGGTGATGCGCACGCCCAGCTGCTGCAGGACCGCGGCGGTCGCACGGGTGTCCTCGCCCTCGAGAAAGCCCTCGATGCAGGAACGCCCTTCGGCCAGCGCCGCCAGCATCAACGCGCGATGCGAGATCGACTTGTCGCCCGGCACGCGCAATTCGCCACGCAGCGCTCCGGCCGGATGGCTGATCCAGTCGAGCCGTGTGCTCACGGCAACGCCTCCAGCAGGCGCAGGTTCTCGGCACGGCTGCCGATGCTGATGCGCAGCGCGTGCGCCAGACCGTACCCGCCCATGGGGCGCACGATCACGCCGCGCTCGAACAGGTGCCGTTCCAGCGGCGCCGCGTTCCGCACCAGATCCAGCAACAGGAAATTGGTCTGCGATGGCAGCGTGCGGTAGCCGCGGCGCGTCAGCTCGGCCGCCAGCCAGGCGCGCTCGCTGCGGTTGAATTCGCACACCCGCGCCCGATGGTCGCGATCGTCCAGCGCGGCCGCGGCGGCGGCCAGTGCCACGCCGTTGACGTTGAAGGATTCGCGCAGGCGCTCCAGCGTCGCGATCACCGAGGGATGCGCCACGGCATAGCCCACGCGCAGGCCGGCCAGTCCGTAAGCTTTCGAAAACGTGCGCGTCACCACGAGGTTGGGATGCTGCCGGGCAAACCGCAGCGCGGTGCCCAGCCCGGGCGCATCGACGTATTCGTGGTAGGCCTCGTCCACCGCTACCAGTGCGTACGGAGGCACGCGATCCAGAAACGCTGCCAGCGCGGCATCGTCGAACCAGCTGCCGGTGGGATTGTTGGGATTGGCGAGATAGACCAGCCGCGTGTCGTTGCCGACGGCGGCCGCGATGGCGTCGAGGTCGTGACCCAGCGGTGCCGTCGGATGATCGATGGGAAGCGCCGGCACCGCGACCGCGCGCGCGCTGCTGGCCGCGGCGGCCAGCGCGAACACGGCAAAGCCGTACTGCGAGTAAACGACCGCGTGCGCGGCATCGGCGAAGCACTGCGCCAGCAGCATCAGCAATTCATGCGAACCGTTGCCGAGCACGATGCACTTGCTGTCGACGTCGAGCTCTCGCGCCAGCACCGCCTTCAGCGCGCCGCCCCTGGGATCGGGATAACGATGCGCCCCGGCCAGCGCCGCCTGCGCCGCGGCCAACGCACGCGGACTGGGGCCCAGCGGGTTTTCGTTGGAGCCCAGTTCGGCGATCATGGCGCCGAAGCGCTGGCGCGAGGCCGGCAGATCGTGTCCGGGATCGTAGGCGCTCAGGCCGCCCGTCGCGGCATTGGCCAGGGATGCGGCGTCGAAGCTCACGGGATGGCCACCGGATACGAGCCCAGCACGCGGATCTCGGCCGCGTACGGGGCCAACTCCTCCAGGGCGGCACGCAGAGCGGCGTCCTCGACGTGACCCGTGAGGTCGATGAAGAACGCGTACTGCCATTTGCCCTGGTGCGCCGGACGCGACTCGATGCGGTTCATGCTGACGCCGTGGCGCGCGAACGGGCTGAGCGCGTTGAACAGCGCTCCGGGCTGGTCGTTGACGAACACCAGCAGCGAGGTGCGGTCGTGCCCGGTGGGCGGAAAGATCTCGCGCCCCAGCACCAGAAAACGCGTGGTGTTGTCGGGTCGATCCTCGATCGGGCCGGCGATCACCTTGAGCCCGTAGACATGGGCCACCGCCTCGCCGGCAATCGCCGCGGCATCGTCGGCCAGGCGCGCGCGGCGCGCGCCTTCAGCATTGCTGGCGGTCGCCACGCGCTCGCTGGCCGGCAGATGCTGGCGCAGCCAGACCTTGCACTGCGCCAGCGACTGCGGATGCGAGTACACGCGCTCGATGTCCTCCACGCGCCCGGTGCGCGACAGCAGATACTGGTGCACGCGCAGCTCGATCTCGCCGCAGATCTTCAGCCGCGAGGTGAGAAACATGTCCAGCGTCGACTGGATGGTGCCCTGCCCCGAGTTCTCCACCGGCACGATGCCGAAGTCGGCGTGCCCGGCCTCGACCTCCTGGAACACCTCTTCGATGCTGGCCAGCGACAGCAGGCGCGCGCTGTGGCCGAAGTGCTTCTGCGCCGCCTGCTGGCTGAAGGTACCCTCGGGACCGAGGTAGCCGATGCGCAGCGGCTCCTGCTGGGCGAGGCAGGCCGACATGATCTCGCGGAACAGCCGCACCATCTCCTCGTCGGACAGCGGTCCCTCGTTGCGGTCCACCACCATGCGCAGCACCTGCGCCTCGCGCTCGGGTCGGTAGTAGTCCACCGCGGCCTTGAGCGGACCCTTGGCGCGGCCCACCTGCTGCGCCCAGCGCGCGCGCTCGGCGATCAGCGCCTGCAGTTCGCGGTCGATGGCGTCGATGCGCTGGCGCGCCTCGGCGAGATGGGGAGTGGCGGCGTCGGGCGTATCGGTCATGGTCGGCAGTGTGCGGGCATCGGCGATGCTCAGACGCCGATAGTGCGCGATCGTCCGGTGCCGCTCAACCGTGGCGACGCTGGAAGTCGCGCATGAACGCCACCAGCGCGTCCACGCCCTCTTGCGGCATGGCGTTGTAGAGCGAGGCACGCAGGCCGCCCAGGGCGCGATGGCCTTTCAGCGCCAGCAGTCCGGCTTGCTCGGACTCGGCGAGAAAGCGTTCGTCCAACGCCGGGTCGGCCAGGAAGAACGGCACGTTCATGCGCGAGCGTGCAGCGGCCGCGACCGGATTGCGGTAGAAGCCGCCGGAGCCGTCGATCGCGGCGTACAGGGTGTCGGCCTTGCGGCGGTTGCGCGCGGCCATCGCGGCCAGACCGCCATGGCGCGCGATCCACCGGAAGGTCAGGCCCGCCAGATACCAGCCGAAGGTGTTGGGCGTGTTGAGCATCGAGCCCTGCGCGGCGTACTCGGCATAACGGAAGATCGTCGCCATCGGCCGCGTGGCCCGCGCCAGCAGGTCCTCGCGCACGATCACCAGGGTCAGCCCGGAGGGCCCGATGTTCTTCTGCGCACCGGCATAGATCATCCCGAAGCGGCGGACGTCCAGCGGCTCGGACAGGATGCTGGAGGAGAAATCGGCCACCAGTGGCACCGCGCCGACATCCGGAATCGCGCCGAACTCGAGGCCGTGAATGGTCTCGTTGGGCGTGTAGTGGACGTAGGCCGCGCGAGGATCGAGACGCCAGTCGGCGCGCGGCGGCAGCGCGGTGTAGCCGTTGCCCCGTGCATCGGCGGCGATCTGGACGTCCACATAAGGCGCCGCCTCGCGCGCGGCCTTGTCGCTCCAGTGGCCGCTGAGCACGTAGTCGGCGCGCTGTCCCGGCGCGGCCAGGTTCATCGCCAGCAGCGCGAACTGCAGGGTCGCCCCGCCCTGCAGGAACAGCACCTTGTATTCGGGCGGAATACCCGCCAGTGCACGCAGGTCGGCCTCGATCCCGGCGGCCAGGGCCATGAACGCCTTGCCACGGTGCGAGATTTCCATCACCGACGCGCGTGCGTCACGCCATTCGAGCAGTTCGGCCTGCGCCTGACGCAGGACCTCTTCGGGCATGGCGGCGGGGCCGGCGGCGAAATTCCAGGTGCGGCTCACGGCAGTCTCCTCGGTCGGGCGTCGATTATGCCTGCGGCATTCACGGCCGATGAACCCGGCGCGTGTAGCCTGTGTAAGGGGCCGCGCGTTGATGCGGTCTATCGCTGCAGCATCCCGGAGTTCGCCATGCCCACGCGCCGTCCGCCCGATCTGCCCGAACGCGATGTGACTCCCGAGGCGATCTATCAGGATCGCCGCCGCCTGGTGCGCCTGCTGGCGCTGAGCCCGCTGGCGCTGGCGGCCTGCAGTCCGAAGGGTGAGGCCGGATCGCCGACACCGGCACCGCCGCCGCCACCCGCTCCGGGGACCGCATTGAGCTACACGCCGAATCCTGCGTTCCGCACCCGCGGACCGCTGACCAGCTGGCAGGACGTCACCCACTACAACAACTACTACGAATTCGGCACCAGCAAGTCCGACCCCGCGCGCTATTCGGGCGCATTCAAGCCGCGGCCATGGAGCGTCACCGTGGGTGGCGAATGCGAGGCCCCCGGCATCTTCGCGCTCGAGGACCTGATCAAGGGCATTCCGCTGGAGCAGCGCATCTACCGGCACCGCTGCGTCGAGGCGTGGTCGATGGTCATTCCGTGGGTCGGCTTCCCGCTCGGCACGCTGCTGAAGCGGTTCAAGCCGACTTCGCGCGCCAAGTATGTGGCGTTCACCACCGTGGACCGCCCCGGCCAGATGCCCGGCCTGTCGTATCCGGTGCTGGACTGGCCGTACCGCGAGGGTCTGCGCATCGACGAGGCCATGCATCCGCTGACCCTGCTGGCGGTCGGCGTCTACGGGCGCGTGCTCCCCAACCAGAACGGCGCGCCGCTGCGGCTGGTGGTGCCATGGAAGTACGGCTTCAAGAGCACCAAGGCGATCGTGCAGATCGCTTTCAGCGAAACCCGGCCGGTGACCTCGTGGAACCAGGCGGCGCCCGACCGCTACGGGTTCTACGCCAACGTCAACCCGGATGTCGGCACCGTGCCCTGGAGCCAGCACACCGAGCGCCGCATCGCCGGCTCGGGCTTCAGCCTGTTCGGCAACCGCATCGCCACGCGCCTGTTCAACGGCTACGCCGATCAGGTCGCCAGTCTCTATGCGGGCATGGACCTGAGGCGCGACTACTGATGCGCCGGCTGGATGCCGTCGGCTGGAGCAAGCCGCTCGTCGTACTGCTGGCCCTGATGCCGCTGGCGCTGCTGGTGCTGGCTGCCCTGCACGGCACCCTGGGTCCGGATCCGGTGTCGCAACTGGAAAAACGCACCGGTATCTGGGCGCTGCGTCTGCTGCTGCTGACACTGTCGATCACGCCGCTGCGGCGGATCACCGGCTGGAACGGGCTGATCCGCTATCGGCGCATGCTGGGGCTGTTCGCGTTTTTCTACGCCAGCGTGCATCTGACCGTGTATCTGGTGATCGATCTCGGCGGTTTCTGGTCGCAGATCTTTGCGGAGATCGCCAAGAAGCCCTACATCACCGTCGGCTTCGCCGCCTGGCTGCTGCTGATCCCGCTGGCGCTGACCTCCACGCGCGGGATGATGCGGCGCCTGGGCCGGCGTTGGGGCCAGCTGCACAAGCTGGTCTATGCCATCGGCGTGCTGGCGATCCTGCATTTCGTCTGGCAGGTGAAGTTCGGCCGGACCATCGCCGTGCGCGAGCCGGTGATCTACGCGGCGATCCTGGCGGCCCTGCTGCTGGCGCGCTGGCGGCCCAAACGCGCGGCGCTCAGCGCGCGGCCAGCACCAGCGCGATCGCCAGCGCCAGCACCGCCGCCGTGAGCAGCAGCCACCACACCTCGCGACGCGGGCCGGCGGTGTCCTCGGGCAACGCCGCCTCATGCGGCAGAAACGACTGCGCCGCCTCGTCGCGCGCCGCCACGGTCGGCGCCTCGACGCGAAAACGCTGCAGGCCGAACACGATCTGATCGCCGTCGTGCAGGCGCGCAGTGGTTACCGCATGACCGTTGACGCGCGGACGCTGCTCGTCCGGCAGCCCTGCGCTGCGCAGGCAGGGAATGCCGTCGCACAGTTCCACCCGCACCGTGCCGGCGGGCTGGCCTGGTCCGTCGAGACTCAGCGCCGGCGCGATCGGCTGAGCCTGGCCCGACAGCGCGCCGGTCAGCACGCGCAGGGCCGCGACTCCCGTCAGGCTTTGCGGATCGGCATCGGTCGCGGGGGCTGCCGGCGGCGGCAGGTCGCTTTTCAGCAGCAGTTGAGTGTTGCCGACGGTGATCTGATCGCCCGCCGCCAGCAGTGCACGCTCGCGCACCGGGCGGGCGTTGACGTAGACGCGCGGTGCGCCCGGCAGCACATCGAGCACGGTTCCGCGGCGATCATGGCTGAGGCGCAGATGGCGACCGAAGACACTCGCGTCGTCGAGCACCAGATCGCAACCGGCCTCACGGCCGACGATGATCGTCGTCGCGGAGCTGGCAAAGTCGTCGCGAGGCGCGGGCAGGCCGAGGCGCATGGGGCGGGATCCGGAAAGCGCGGCGACTCTAGCATGCCACCGCCGCTGCTAAGATCGGCCGCCACTCCGGATGCGCAGGCATGCCCAGCATCGACATCACCCGCCAGCACGCGGTCAGCCTGGAGGAGGCGCGCGCCATCGTGGACGAACTGGCCGCGTCGATGCGCGAACGTTTCGGCGTCGACTGCGCATGGCAGGGCAATACCATGAGCTTTCGCCGCAGCGGAGTGAACGGCGCGATCGAGGTCGGCAAGGATCGCGTGCGCGTGCATGCCGGCCTCGGCTTCCTGCTGCTGCCGCTGAAGGCGACGATCGAGGACGAGATCCGCCGTCATCTCGATGCCCACTTCGGCTGAGGCGCGTTTCGCACTTTCAGCTCGTTCCGGTTGTCCAACCGATTGCCCCATGGCCAGACTGGGCCGCCTGCTCCGGGAACGCGCATGCTGCAACTCGACGCCGAACGCCCTGCCCGCAACGCCCGTGATCGAGCCCGCATCGGCTTGGCCGTCGCCGGCGGCGGCCCGATCGGCGGCATGTGGGAGCTGGGTGCGCTGCATGCGCTGGCCGACGGCATCGATGGCCTCGACCTGACCGATCTGCACGTGTACGTCGGCGTCAGTTCCGGTTCGTTCCTCGCCGCCGGTCTGGCCAACGGGCTGGACACCGCCGAAATGGCGCGCATCTTCCTCACCGGCGATTCGCGCGAGGCGGTGTTTCATCCCGAATCCTTCGTGCGCCCGGCGCTGTTCGAATACATGAAGCGCGCCGCGGGCATGCCGCGCATGATGCTGGACTGGATGGCGGAACTCGCCCGCCATCCGTTCGGCGCGCGGCTTTCGGACGCCGTGCTGCGTTTCGGCAGCCTGCTGCCGACCGGCCTGTTCGACAACGAATCGGTCGAAGCCTTCCTGCGCGAGATGTTCACCGGGCCCGGCCGCAGCAACGACTTTCGCCAACTCCGGCGCAAGCTGTATCTGATCGCGGTCGAACTGGACTCCGGCAAGGCGGTGCGCCTGGGCGGCCCCGGGCTCGACGACGTGCCGATCTCGCGCGCGGTCGAGGCCAGCGCCGCACTGCCCGGCCTGTATCCGCCGGTCAGGATCGGCGAGCGCTGGTACGTGGACGGCGCGCTGGCGCGCACCCTGCACGCCTCGGCCGCGCTGGACCAGGGCGCGACCCTGGTGTTCGCGGTCAATCCGCTGGTGCCCTACAACGCCGACCGTGCGCCGGGGACCGGCCGCGCCGCGCCGGAAAGCCTGATCGAGGGCGGTCTGCCGGCGGTGCTGTCGCAGACCTTCCGCACCCTGCTGACCTCGCGCATGCAGACCGGGCTGGGCAAGTACGCCCAGGCCTACCCGCAGGCCGACATGCTGCTGTTTGAGCCGCGCGCGGACGAGGTCGAACTGTTCTTCACCAACCTGTTCAGCTACAGCCATCGGCGCCGCGTCGCCGAGCTGGCCTGGCGCGTGGTGCGCGCCGACCTGCGCCGCAACGCCGGAACACTGGCGCCGCTGCTGGCGCGTCACGGGCTGGCCCTTCACCACGAGCGCCTCGCCGCAGCCGATCGCAGCCTCGAGGCCAGCCTGCGCCTGCACCCGGCGCGCGATGCCGCCACGGCATCGCTCAACGCGGCGCTGAACGACCTCGACGGCGCGCTGCGCCGGCGCAAGGCAGCGTCGACGGCGACGCCGAAGCCGGCATCCGGCCGGCGCCAATCCGCAGCAGGTCATTGAACCCTGCTTTCGCCGGTGCGGCGCGCATGGCACAATTGCAGGCTTGCGCGGCTTGCGCAGCCCCGATCCGGAACCCATGGCCAAAGACGACGTCATCGAAATGGAAGGCACGGTCACCGAGACCCTGCCCAACACGATGTTCCGCGTGCAACTCGAAAACGGCCACATCGTGACCGCGCACATCTCCGGCCGCATGCGCAAGAACTACATCCGCATCCTCACCGGCGACAAGGTCAAGGTCGAGATGACTCCCTACGACCTGACCAAGGCCCGCATCACCTACCGCAGCAAGTGACGTCAGGATGACGTCATCCCGTGCCGTCCATGGATGGACGACAGCACGGGATCCGGACCGGGAAAGCTGACGTCATCCCGGCTCGTACGGGGATGTACAGCCG
>JAJYMF010000131.1 GCA_021787175.1 Pseudomonadota bacterium
GGTGATCCTCGGCCAGGACCCGTATCACGGCTCCGGCCAGGCGCACGGCCTGTGCTTTTCGGTGCGGCCCGGCGTGCCGGTGCCGCCGTCGTTGGCCAACATCTTTGCCGAGATCGAGCGCGACCTCGGCATCGCACGTCCCGATCACGGTTGCCTGACGCCGTGGGCTCGGCGCGGCGTGTTGCTGCTCAATGCCGTGCTGACGGTGCAGGACGGCCGCGCCGGCGCGCATCAGGGCAAGGGCTGGGAGGGCTTCACCGATGCCGTGATCGCGGCCCTGGACCGGCAGCGCGAAGGGCTGGTGTTCCTGCTCTGGGGCAGCTACGCGCAGGCCAAGGGCCGCCTGATCGACCCGCGCCGCCACGAGGTGCTGAAGGCGCCGCATCCCTCGCCGCTGTCGGCCCACCGGGGCTTCATCGGCTGCGGACACTTCTCGGCCTGCAACCGCTATCTGGAGCGGCGCGGCGTGGCGCCGATCGACTGGTCCCTGCCGCCGCGGAGCGCGCTCACGACGTATTAACGGATGCAGGGCAGTAATGGCGGCGATGCCTCGTCGCGGCATGCGCGAGGGCCAGCCGCAGGGGGCTTGCTGAAACCCGCTTCGGCACTGTTACGGAAATCCGTTCTGCTCCACGGCAATCGTTATCAAAGCTCCTGGCGAGATTCATACAGCTTCGTGATCATTCTTCGAATTGCAACGGTTTGTTGCAGTCTCCACGCCGGGGACGAGCGCGCGGCGCCGGAAGGGGGCCGGCTGGGTCCGATGATCTAACCGCATGCCGCGGATCATCCCCATCTGTCCTGACCAACTCAGTGAGGGGATTACCAATGCAGATGAAAAGAAAAGTGCTTGCCGTGGCGCTTGCCGTGTCTCTCGCGAGCATCACGAGTGTTGCCTGGGCGGTTCCGGCAGGCGCGTCGCACTGCAAGCCCGGAGAAATCAGCAAGAAAGTGCCGACCGGCAAAGGCTGGGGCAGGCAGGAATGCGTGAAGGCCAGCCCGTTCGCCACCAGCGCTGCCGTGCCTTCGGGCAACGGCATCAACTACAACGGCGGCCCGGTGATGACGGGTGGCAAGAATGTCTACCTGATCTGGTACGGAAACTGGAGTGGCGATACGGGGCCCAGCATCCTGACCACGCTCGCCCAGTCCATCGGCGGGTCGCCGTATTTCAACATCAACACGACCTATACCGACGGCAGCGGCAATGCGGTCGCGAACACGGTCACCTACTCGGGGTCCACGACCGACAACTACTCGTTCGGGACGAGCTTGTCCGATGCCAATGTCCAGTCGATCGTGACATCGGCCATTTCATCGGGAGCGCTTCCCAACGACCCCAACGGCGTCTACTTCGTGCTGACGTCGGCTGACGTCAACGAAACCTCGGGATTCTGCACCCAGTACTGCGGGTGGCATACCAACACCAACTACGGCGGCAACAACATCAAGTACGCGTTCATCGGCGATCCCGGGACGCAGTGCCCGACGGCCTGCGAGCCGTCGCAGAACCAGAGCGTGAGCCCCAACAACAATCCGGGCGCCGATGCGATGGCCAGCATCATCGCGCACGAGCTGGAGGAGACCGTTACCGATCCCGACGGCAACGCCTGGTACGACAGCCAGGGCATGGAAAACGGCGACAAGTGCGCATGGACCTTCGGTTTTTCGGCGGGGCTCACCTACACCACGGCCAACGGCGCCTACGCCAACATGAACCTGGGTGGTTACGACTACCTGATCCAGCAGAACTGGGTGGACGCGTCGGGCGGCTATTGCGCTCTGTCGTATTGATCGTTCTGTGAAACCCATCCGGAACTGGCGCAGCGAGTCATCGCCGGCGCACATGTCCGAAGCTTCACTCCAGGCCACCCGTTTCGGCGGGTGGCCTTCAGACAGGGTCATCCATGCGTCCGATCCATTTCATATCGGGATTGCCCCGATCCGGCTCGACTCTGCTGTCAGCGATTCTCAGGCAAAACCCGCGCTTCCATGCCGCGATGAGCGGCCCGCTCGCGGGAATTTTCAATGCCTTGCTGGGCGAAATGAGCGGCAAGAACGAGTTTTCCGTTTTCATCAGCGATGAGCAGAGACGCGATGTCGTGCTCGGGCTTGTCGAAAACTTTTACCGGAGCGTGTCGAACGCGGAAGTCATCTTCGATTCACACAGGCTCTGGTGCACCCGGCTGCAGGCGATCAACGAGCTTTTTCCAAACGCCAGGGTCATCGCCTGCGTCAGGCATATTCCGTGGATCCTCGACAGTATCGAGAGGTTGATCAGGAACAACTGGCTGCAGCCATCCTCGATATTCAACTATCAGCCGGGCGGAACCGTATTTTCGAGAGCTGAAAGCCTCGCCGCACAGGACGGCTTGATCGGCTTTGCCTACAGGGCGCTCAAGGAGGCATTTTTCGGCGACTGCACCAAAAATCTGATGCTTCTTCAATACGAAACGCTGGTAAACGACCCGGGGCTTGCCATCGGTGCGATTTATGATTTCTTGCAGGAGCCTCGCTTCAGTCACGACTTCGAGCATGTCGAATACAGTGCCGAGGGTTTCGATACCAGAGCCGGAACGCCGGGGTTGCATCGGGTCCGCAGGGTGGTGGGCTATCAGGAGCGCACGACGATATTGCCGCCCGACCTGTTCAAGCGCTACGAAAACGAGTCGTTCTGGCAAAAATCCGCACTCAATCTGCGCGGCGTGCGCATCGTCTGATGCCGGACAGCTGCATGCGTGCGGTGGACTTCGCGCGACGCGGTCCGCACGGCTGGTCCGTGGCGCCGGCCGCGCGAGCTTCGATGCGACGACTGACAGTCGCTGTCGCCCGGTGGCTGTGCTAGAACAACGCGGCTCTGTCATATGCAGGCGACCCATGGGAAGCGCGATGTCCCAAGCGCAAATGGCCACGGTGCCGACGCGGGAAACCGACGTCGCCGCATTGCTGCTGACGCGCGGGCGCCTGAAGGAGGCCGATTTCGCGCGTGCGCAGCGTCTCCATGCCGAGTCGCATGACGGCACGCTGTCGGCGCTGCTGACGCGGCTGGGTCTGGTTTCCGAACGCGATCTCGCCGAGGCCTGGGCGAGCCTGCTCAACGCACCGCTGCTGACCGAGAAGGATGCTCCTGCGCTGCCGCCGGAAGACATCGAACTGTCGCTGCGATTCCTGAAAATGCATCACGTGGTGCCGTTGGCGGCGGATGACGGTCGCGTGCGCCTCCTGGTTGCCGATCCCGGCGATCCGTATCCGATCGAGGCGGTGGCGCTGGCCTGCGGGCGCGAGGTCGAATTGGCGGTAGGCCTGCGCTCGGACATCGACGGCCTGATCGAACGCTGGTACGGCCAGGGCCGCAGCGCGCTCGGTGCCATCGTCGAAACGCTGGGCGCGGGCACGGCGCGCGACGACGACGACATCGAGCACCTGCGCGATCTGGCCTCCGAGGCGCCGGTGATCCGCCTGGTCAACCTGCTGATCCAGCGTGCGGTCGAGCAGCGCGCGTCGGACATCCACATCGAGCCGTTCGAGAACCGCCTGAAGGTGCGTTATCGCATCGACGGCGTGCTGCACGAGGTCGAGGCGCCGCCGGCCAGTTCGGCCGCGGCGGTGATCTCGCGCGTCAAGATCATGGCCCGGCTGAACATCGCCGAACGCCGGCTGCCGCAGGATGGCCGCATCATGCTGCGGGTGCAGGGCAAGGAGCTGGATCTGCGCGTGAGCTCGGTGCCGACCAGTTTCGGCGAGTCGGTGGTGATGCGCATCCTCGACCGCGGCACGGTGGTGTTCGACTTCGCCGCGCTGGGCTTCGCCGAGCCCGCCTTGGGCGGCCTGCTCGACGCGCTGGCGCGGCCCAACGGCATCCTGCTGGTGACCGGCCCCACCGGCTCCGGCAAGACCACCACGCTGTACACCGCGCTCAGCCGCCTGAACACGCCGGAGCGCAAGATCATCACCGTCGAGGATCCGGTCGAGTACCAGCTCGAGGGCATCAACCAGATCCAGGTCAAGCCGGCGATCGGCCTGGACTTCGCCAACACCCTGCGCTCGATCGTGCGCCAGGACCCGGACGTGATCATGATCGGCGAGATGCGCGACCTGGAGACCTGCCGCATCGCCATCCAGTCGGCGCTGACCGGGCACCTGGTGCTGTCGACGCTGCACACCAACAGCGCCGCCGGCGGCGTCACCCGCCTGCTCGACATGGGCGTGGAGGATTACCTGCTGGCCTCGACGGTCAACGGCATCCTCGCCCAGCGGCTGGTGCGCCGGCTCGACGCGCAGGCCGAGTGGTATGACGCCCCGCCGGAGGTGGTGCAGCGCTTCGAGCTGGCGCGCTTCACCGACGAACGCCCGATTCGCCTGCGCCGTCCGGTGCCGGGCGCGGCCAATCCCAGCGGCTACCACGGCCGCACCACATTGCTCGAGTTCCTGCCGATGACCGACGCCCTGCGCCGCCGGGTCATGCAGCGCAGCGACGCCGGGGCGATCGAGCAGGCGGCGCGCGCGGCCGGCATGCGCAGCATGTTCGAGGACGGCCTGGCCAAGGCGGTCGCCGGGGTGACCACGATCGAGGAGGTCCTGCGCGCGACGCAGGAGGCGTGATGGCGCCGTTTCGCTACCGGGCGGTCAGCGCCAGCGGCGAGCTGCTGCGCGGCGAGATGCAGGCCGCGAGCGCCGACGAGGTCATCACCCGCCTGCAGGACCTGGGCCATGTGGCGCTCGACGCACAGCCCGCCGGCGCTGCCACCGGTCTGGGTCAATGGTTGCGCCGGGGTCCGCTGGACGCCGCGGCGCTGGCGCAGTTCACCCTGCAGCTGGGCACCCTGCTGCGCGCCGGGCAGCCGCTGGATCGCGCGCTGAGTCTGCTGGCCGAGCTGCCCGAGGGCATGCGGGCGCGGCGCCTGATCGAGCGCCTGCGCGAGCGCGTGCGCGGCGGCGCGGCGCTGTCGCAGGCGCTGGAGGACGAGCACGGTGCGTTTTCGCGCCTGTACGTGAGTCTGGTGCGCGCCGGCGAAGCCAGCGGCCGCACCGACGAGGCGCTGCTGCGCCTGGCCGAGCATCTGGAGCGTGCCGCGGAGCTGCGCGGCGCGGTCATCAATGCGCTGGTGTATCCGGCGTTTCTGCTGGTGGGCGTGCTCGGTGCGCTGGTGCTGCTGCTGACCTACGTGGTGCCGCAGTTCGTGCCGATCTTCGCCAGCATGGACGTGCCGCTGCCGTGGATCACGCGCGCGGTGCTGGCGCTGGGCGACGGGCTCAGGCACTGGGGCTGGCTGCTGCTGCTCGCGCTGATCGCGGCCGGCTTCGGCCTGGCCGCGCGTCTGCGCGACCCCGCGCAGCGTCTGGCCTTCGACGCCCGCCTGCTGCGCGCGCCGGTGCTGGGATCGCTGCTGCTCAAGATCGAAACCGCGCGCATGGCGCGCACCCTCGGCACCCTGCTCGGCAACGGCGTGCCATTGCTGGCCGCACTGACGATCAGCCGCCAGGTTGCCGGGAACCGCGCGCTCGACGCCGCGCTGGGCGAGGCGGTCGAGGCGGTCAAGCAGGGCCTCGGCCTGAGCGCGGCGCTGGCGCCGACGCAGCGGCTGCCGCGGCTGGCGCTGGCGATGATGCAGGTGGGCGAGGAGTCGGGCACGCTGGAGGCGATGCTGCTGCGCGTGGCCGACACCTACGACACCGAGACGCGCCGCAGCATCGACCGCCTGCTGGCGGCGCTGGTGCCGGTGCTGACCGTGGTGATGACCGTGCTGGTCGGCCTGATCATGCTGGCGATCCTGCTGCCGCTGCTCAGCCTGACCAGCGGCATCCAGTAACCCGTCCGGATTTCCATGGCCGTCCCCAGGAGCCTGCTGATGAACCTGCGCCACCGTCGTCCCGCTGCCGTGCCATCGCGCGCCCGCGGCTTCACGCTGATGGAAATGCTGGCGGTGATCGTGCTGCTCGGCATCGTCGCCACCATCGTCGTGACACAAGTGGGCAAGAACGTCGAACGCGGCCGCTACGACGCCGGCAAGACGCAGCTTGCGGTGGTCGGCCAGGCGATCGACAGCTATGCCATGGACAACGGCACGCCGCCGCCGAAGCTCGAGGATCTGGTGACGCGGCCGCCGGATGCGCCGCACTGGAACGGCCCTTATCTGAAGCCGTCGCAGCTCGAGGATCCGTTCGGTCACGCCTTCGGCTACCGCTATCCCGGCGCGCACGGGTCCTACGACCTGATCTTCTACGGCGCCGACGGCAAGGCCGGCGGCAACGGCTTCGACAAGGATGTCGGCAACTGGGAGTGACGACGATGCGCGGCGACGGCGTGCCCCCAGCGCTGCCGGTGGCTCAGCCGCCGTCCGCGCTGTCGGGTCGCGTCCGAGTACGGATGCGCGCAGTGCGCGGTTTCACCCTGCTCGAGTTGCTGGCGGTGATCGTGTTGCTGGCGCTGGCGATGACGCTGGCCGGTTTCGCGCTCAGCCGCAGCCTGGCCGATGCGCGCGTCGCCGCGGCGGGCAGCGATCTCGCCGCCGCGCTGCGCTGGACGCGCAGCCGCGCCATCGCCAGCGGCCGCAGCACGGCGCTGGAACTCGACCTGGCGAATGCCCGCTATCGCGCCGCCGACCAGGCTCCGGTGTCCTTGCCGACGGGCATGCAGATCGCGCTGACCACCGCCGCGAGCGAGCGCATCGACGCCGCGCGCGCGCGCATCCGCTTCTTCCCCGACGGCAGTTCGACCGGCGGGCATATCGTGCTGACCCGCGGCGGCCATCGCTGGCGCATCGACGTCGCCTGGCTGACCGGCAGCGTGCGCATCCGCGAGTCGGCGGGCTGACGGCATGCACCGGCACCCGATCATGCGCGGTTTCACCCTGCTGGAGCTGATCGGCGCGCTGGCGCTGACGGCGATCGCGCTGGCGGTGCTGATGCAGGTGCTGGCCGGTGCGGCGCAACTGGGCGAGCGTGCGGATCGTGCGGCCGGGGCGGCACTGCGCGCGCAGTCCATGCTGGCCGAACTGGGCACGCTGCAGCCGTTGACGCCGGGCCGCAGCGAGGGCCGCTTCGATGCACGCTATCGCTGGCGGCTGACGGTGGCGCCGTGGCAGCCACGCGACGGCGGTCCGTTCAGCGCGCCCGGCCTGCAGCTGCTGCGCGTCGATCTCGAGGTGCTGTGGACCGGCGGCAGCGCCGACTTCAGCACCCTGCGCCTGGTCCAGACCCGCGGCCCGGGAATACCGCCATGAGGCGCGCGCGCGGCTTCACCCTGCTCGAAGTGCTGCTGGCGCTGGCCCTGCTGGCGGTGCTGGTGGCGCTGCTGTGGGGTGCGCTGGCGGCGGCGACGCGCGGCGTGCGCGGCGGCGAATCGCGGCTGACCGCGGCGGCCGACGTGCGCGCGGCGCAGGCCTTCCTGCGGCGCGAACTGGCGGCTGCGCTGCCGCTGCCCTGGGGCCGCGACCGTGCCCAGTTGCCGCGAGTGTTCGAGGGCGAGCCGCAGCGCATGCGCTTCGTCGGTACGGTGCCGGCCTTTCTCGGTGGCCGCGGACCGCTGCGGCTGGAGCTGAGCGTCGATCCGCCGGTCGCCGGCCGGCGTGCGCTGCGGCTGCGGTTCCAGACGCTGGCCTCGGCGCAGGCCGGCGCGCAGGACTGGGGCGATGCGGAGACCCTCCTCGGGCACCTGCGGGGCGGCCACTTCGCCTATCGCGGTCTCGACGCCGAGGGCCGGCCGACCGCCTGGCTGCCGCGCTGGCCGTGGCCGCAGCGGCTGCCGCTGCTGGTGCGGATCGAGATCGACGGCGGTGCCGACTGGCCGCCGCTGGTGATCGCACCACGGCTCGATCCCGGCGCCGCCAACATCGGCATGATGGGCGCGGCGTACGGCGGAGGCTCGCCATGAGCCGGCCGGCACGCGGCATCGCCCTGCTGATCGTGCTCTGGGCCGTGGCGCTGCTGAGCGTGCTGCTGGGCGGCTATGTCCTGCTCACCCGCAGCAGTGCCCTGGAGGCGCGCACCGTGCTGGCGCAGACGCGCGCGCGCTACGCCGCCGAGGCCGGACTGGCGCGCGCGGTGCTGGCCCTGCGCGAACCCGATCCGCAGCAGCGCTGGGTCGCCGACGGACGCGGCTACGTGTTTTCCTTCGACGACTTCCGCGTGCGCGTGCGCATCACCGACGTCACCGGCATGGTCGACCTGAATGCGGCGACTCCGGGCGTGCTGGCGGCGCTGCTGCGCGCGGCCGGTGATCCCGCGCCCGCCGCGGCGGCACTGGCGGCGGCGATCCAGCAGCGGCGCACGCCGCCGCCGCCGGCGGGGCTGGCGGGGGCGCGCGCGGATCGGGATCGACAGGGGCCCTTCATCACCCGCGACGCGCTGCTGGCGCTGCCGGGCATGGACGCCGCGCTGTACGCGCGCATCGCGCCCGCGCTGACCCTGTGGTCGGGACGCAACCGGCCCGATCCGGCCTATGCCCCGGCCCTGGCGCTGGCGGCCCTGCCCGGCCTCGATCTGGCCCGGGCCGAGGCCTACGTGCAGGCACGGCGGGCCACTCCGGCCGGTGCGCCGCTGCCACCGCTTCCGGGGGCCGTGGCGCCGCCGACCGCAGGTTCCAGCGGCGTGGTCGCCATCGACGCCGAGGCGACCCGGGCGGACGGCACGCAGGCCAGCGTCCATGCTACCGTCCGGCTGTTGGCCGGCGCGATCGCCAACCGCACGTATGCGGTACTGCGCTGGCAGGAAGGGGATCAGCCATGAGCGCACGCCCGGGAGCGCTGCGCGGGTTCAGCGAACAGGCGCGCAGCGCCTGGATGGGCTCGCCGCTGCCGCGTTTTCTTGCCTGGTGGAAGGACGAACTGCTGGGGCTGCTGCCGGGCACGCTGCGCGCGCGCTGGCTGCGCGGCGCGACGCCCTGCCTGCTCACCTTCGAGGACACCGTGCTGGTCCTGCGGGCGCCCGGGCGGCGTGCGCCGCTGGCATCCCTTGCCGCGGGTCTGTCGCCGGAGCAGACGCGTGCGGCGCTGCGGGCCGCGACCGCCGATATCGATCCGGCTGACCTGCGGCTGGTGTCGGCGCTGGGCCCGCACGCGGCGCTGCGGCGCACGTTGCATCTGCCGGTCGCGGCGGCCGCGGACCTGCGTCGGGTGCTCGGTTTCGAGATCGATCGGCAAACGCCGTTTCGCGCCGACGCGGTGTATTTCGACGCCTGCGTACGCAGCCGGACCGCTGCCCTGCTGGAGGTCGAACTGGTCGCCGCACCGAGAGCGGTCGTTGACCCGTTGCTGGCTCGGCTGACCGCGCTCGGCATCGCCGTCGACGCGGTGGATGTGGTCGTCGATGACGTGCCGCTGGGCCTCAATCTGCTGCCGCCGGGCCGACGCGCGGTGCGCCGTGATCCGCGGCGACGCCTGAATGCGGCACTCGCGGCGGCCTTTCTGCTGTTCACCGTATTGGCTTTGCAGCAATGGCTGGGCAATCGCCGTGCCGCGCTGTCCGCGCTGCGCGCCGAGGTCGCCGCCGAGCAGGCGCCGGCGGCGCGCGTGGCGGCGCTGCGCACCCGGCTGGAGCAGGGGCGCATTGCCGATGCCTATCTGGCGCGTCGCAAGGCCGAGGCGCCGTCGATGGTCAGGTTGCTGTCCGAATTGACGCGCAGCCTGCCGGACGGCACCTGGATCGACCGGCTCAGCGTCACCACCAGCCCCGGACAGGTCGGACTGCAGGGCGAGAGCACGCAGACCGCGGGCCTGATCGAGCGCCTGCAGCACGCGCCGATGCTGGCGGATCCGGCGTTCCAGGGCGTCATCCAGCCCGATCCGCAAAGCGGCCGCGAGCGTTTTTACATCGTGGCACGGTTGCGCGGGCAGGGGGACGAGCATGCTGCGCGGGCGCACTGAGCGCCGCCTCGCGGCCGTGCTGCTGGCGCTGCTGGCGCTGGTGTGCGGCTATTTCGTGCTGCTGCACTGGTGGCTGGTGGCGCCCTTGCGTGACATCGATGCCGAGATGGCCGCACTGCGCATCACCCAGGCCCGCGATGCCGGACTGCTGGCCTCGCAGCCGGCGCTGCAGCGCGCACTGGCGGCGCAGCAGCTGAGTCAGTCGGGTGCCGAGGGAGCGCTGCTGCCCGAGCGCGATGCCGGTGCGGCCTCGGCGGCGCTGATGCAGCGCGTGGTCGACATCGTGCGCCGCCACGCCGATCAGGGTGCGGGCTGCGATGCGCCGCTGAAGATGCCGCTGGACCGGCCTTCGCCGCCCGGACCGTTCCGCGAGGTCAGCGTCAGCATCACCCTGCGCTGCGGTATCGCGCCGCTGACCGCGATCCTGCACGACATCGAACAGGGCCGGCCGTATCTGTTCATCACCGAGCTCACCATTTTCCGACCGCCGGTGCCGGGCAACGAGGCCGGCGCACGCCTGGAAGCGCAGTTCACGCTGGCGGGCTACATCGCCGAATCCGGCCGCGGGACATCGCCATGAACGCTGCCGACCGGCGACGCCTGAGCGGGGTGCTGATGGTTGCGGTCGCCGTGTCCGCGACGGCCTGGCTGCTGCTGCTGAACGGAGCCGGGAGCCGCCTGCGCCGGGATCCGCCGCACCCGCCGCCGTCGCTGCCGCCCGCCGCCAGTGCGCCGCCGCCGATCGCCGCCGGCGCCGCCGCCGATCCGGCCATCTGGCAGCATCCGCTGTTCTGGGCCGACCGCCAGTCGCCCGCCGGTGGGGGCGGCGATGCGCAAGGCGGCAGCAGCGGCGAACTCGAGCTGACCGGCGTGATCATGGACGGTTCGTTGCGGGTCGCGCTGCTGCGTGATCGCGCCAGCGGCAAGAGCTTCGTGCTGCGTCCCGGCACGGCGGTCGGACGCTGGCGTCTGCTGCGCCTGTCGCCGCGCCGTGCCGTACTCGCCGGCAGCGGCGGTGAGCAGATCGATCTGCCGCTGAAAAGCGCCGCGCCCGCGGCCAATCCGACGGCAGCCGATGCCGCGCCGACTGGATCGCCGCGGGTCGAAAGCTGGCGCAGCGACGCGTCTCCGCAGGGGCCCGGCGTCACCGGTCCCGATGGCCGTCCGCTGGGGCAGCCGGTGACGCCCGACCATCCCAGCGCGATCCGTCCGCAGACGATGCCGGCCGGCGCCGCCTCCGCCGGCGGCGCGGCCGCGCGCCTGCGCGCGCTCAGGGAACGGATCGATGAACGCCGGCGCCAACTGCAGCAGAATGGCGGCGTTGCGCCGCACACGACCGACAATGGAGCAGGTTCCTGATGCGTAGCATT
>JAJYMF010000364.1 GCA_021787175.1 Pseudomonadota bacterium
CTGCGCGCGCATCGGCGCGATTCACTCGGTGGTGTTCGGCGGCTTCGCGGCGCACAACCTGGCCTTGCGCATCGACGACGCGCAGCCGAAGCTGCTGATCGCCGCCGACGCCGGCATGCGCGCCGGCAAGGTGATCCGCTACAAGCCGCTGGTCGATGAGGCCTGCGCGCAGGCGCGCACGCCGCCGCCGAAGGTGCTGCTGGTGCGCCGCGGCCTCGACCCCGATCTGGCGATGATCCCCGGCCGCGACATCGACTACGCGCCGCTGCGCGAGAAGCACCGTGACGCCGAGGTGCCGGTGGCGTGGCTGGAGTCGAACGCGCCGAGCTACCTGCTCTACACCTCGGGGACCACCGGCAAGCCCAAGGGCGTGCAGCGCGACGTCGGCGGCTACGCGGTGGCGCTGGCGCTGTCGATGCGCACGGTGTTCGACGTCGGCCCGGGACAGGTGATGTTCTCGACTTCCGACGTCGGCTGGGCGGTCGGACACAGCTACAACGTCTACGGCCCGCTGATCGTCGGCGCCACCAGCTTGCTGTACGAGGGCCTGCCGACGCACCCGGATGCCGGCATCTGGTGGCAGCTCTGCGCCGAGTACGGCGTGCGCACGATGTTCTCCTCGCCGACCGCGATCCGGGTGCTGAAAAAACAGGACCCGGCCTGGCTGAAAAAGCACGATCTGTCGCAGCTCAAGTGGCTGTTCCTTGCCGGCGAGCCGCTGGACGAGCCCACCGCGACGTGGATCAGCGAGGGTCTCGGCAAGCCGGTGATCGACAACTACTGGCAGACCGAGACCGGCTGGCCGGTGCTGTGCCTGCAGCCGGGGCTGGACCTCAAGCCGGTCAAGTTCGGCTCGCCCGGCCTGCCCAACCTCGGTTACCGCCTGCGCGTGATCAACGAGGTGACCGGCGCCGAGGCTGGTGCCGACGAGAAGGGTGTGCTGGTGATCCAGCCGCCGCTGCCGCCCGGCTGCCTGACCACGATCTGGGGCGATGACGCGCGTTTTCTCAAGAGCTACTTCAGCCACTTCAAGGAGCTGCTGTACAGCTCGCTGGACTGGGCCATCCGCGACCGCGACGGCTACTTCTTCATCCTCGGTCGTACCGACGACGTCATCAACGTGGCCGGTCACCGGCTCGGCACGCGCGAGATCGAGGAGGCGGTGTCCACGCACCCGGCGGTGGCCGAGGTCGCGGTGATCGGTGCCGTTGACGAGCTCAAGGGTCAGGTGCCGGTGGTGTTTGCGACGCTGCGCAACGCGGCGGCGGATGCCGACGCGCGCGAAGCTGCCGCCGCCGGCATGGTCGAGCGCGTCACGTCGATGCTGGGCGGCGTCGCCCGGCCTGCGCGGGTGTACGTGGTCAACGCGCTGCCGAAGACGCGCTCGGGCAAGCTGCTGCGGCGTTCGCTGCTGGCGCTGACGCAGCAGACGGATCCCGGCGACCTGTCCACCCTCGACGATCCCAACGCGCTGGAGGAGATCAGGCGCGCGCTGGTGCGCGGACCGGAGTGGCACGCGTAAGCCGCGGCGCGCAAGCGGACGCGGGCGCCCGGGCAGGGCGCGAGCCAGATCGGCTAAAATTGCGTTTTGCCGCGGAGGCCGCATGAGCCTGACTCCCACTCCGGGTGCGCGTTTTCGCGCCGCCGTCGCCGCCGAGAGGCCGCTGCAGATCGTCGGTGCGATCAACGCCTACGCCGGCCGGCTCGCCGAGGCCAGCGGTTTCAAGGCCCTGTACGTGTCCGGAGGCGGCGTCGCCGCCTGCAGCCGCGGCATTCCCGACCTCGGCATCACCACGCTCGAGGATGTCGCCATTGACGTCGAGCGCCTGACCGGCGTGACCGACCTGCCGATGCTGGTCGACATCGACACCGGCTGGGGCGGGGCGTTCAACATCGCGCGTGCGATCAGGACCATGATCCGCGCCGGCGCCGGCGCCGTGCATATCGAGGATCAGGTGCAGGCCAAGCGCTGCGGCCATCGTCCCGGCAAGGGGCTGGTGCCGAAGGAGGACATGGCCGATCGTGTCAAGGCGGCGGTCGACGCGCGCACCGATGAGCAGTTCGTGATCATGGCGCGCACCGACGCGATCGCGGTCGAGGGCCTGGACGCGGCAATCGCGCGTGCGCGCCTGTGCGTCGAGGCCGGCGCCGACATGATCTTCGCCGAGGCCGTGACCGAGCTGCCGATGTACCGCGCGTTCAAGGACGCCGTGGGCGTGCCGGTGCTGGCCAACATCACCGAGTTCGGCAAGACCCCGCTGTGGAGCACGCAGGAACTCGCGGCGGTCGGCGTCGACATGGTGCTGTATCCGCTGTCGGCGTTTCGCGCCATGGCCAAGGCGGCGCTCGATGTCTATGGCGCCATCCGCCGCGACGGACATCAGCGCGCCGTGATCGAGACCATGCAGACGCGCAGCGAGCTGTACGACACGCTGGGTTACTGGGATTACGAGCGCAAGCTGGATGCGCTGTTCGGCGACGTCGAGAAGAAACAGCCCAAGGAAACCAAGGAGGCCAGCTTCGATGAGTGACATGGCGCAGCAAATGCTTCCCAAGGCCAAGAAGTCGGTCGCGCTGTCCGGCGTCGTCGCCGGCAACACCGCGATCTGCACCGTCGGTCGCAGCGGCAACGACTTGCATTATCGCGGCTACGACATCCATGACCTGGCCACCAAGGCCGGCTTCGAGGAGGTCGCGTTTCTGCTGGTCTACGGCGTGTTGCCGACCTGGTCCGAGCTCAACGCCTACCGGCTCAAGCTCAAGCGCTTGCGCGGCCTGCCGGCGCCGGTCAAGGGCGCGCTGGAACTGCTGCCGGCGTCCACGCATCCGATGGACGTGATGCGCACCGGCGGCTCGGTGCTCGGAACCGTGCTGCCCGAGAAGGACGACCACAACCCCGCCGGCGCGCGCGACATCGCCGATCGCCTGATGGCGAGCTTCGGCTCGATGCTGCTGTACTGGCACCACTGGAGCCACAACGGCAAGCGCATCGAGACCGAAACCGACGACGACTCGATCGCCGCGCACTTCCTGCACCTGCTGCACGGGCGCAAGCCCAGCGAGCTACACGCGCAGGCGCTGGACAAGTCGCTGGTGCTGTACGCCGAGCACGAGTTCAACGCCAGCACCTTTGCCGCGCGCGTGATCGCCGGCACCGGCTCGGACCTCTACTCGTCGATCACCGGCGCGATCGGCGCACTGCGCGGGCCCAAGCACGGCGGTGCCAACGAGGTGGCGATGGCGATCATTGCCCGCTACCGCAGCGCCGACGAGGCCGAGGCCGACATCCGCGCACGCGTGGAGCGCAAGGAGATCGTGATCGGCTTCGGTCATCCGGTGTACGCCATCGGCGACCCGCGCAATCCGATCATCAAGGAGATCAGCCGCAAGCTGTGCACCGAGGGCGGCAACCCGCGCCTGTTCGAGGTCTCCGAGCGCATCGAGCGGCTGATGTGGGACCTGAAGAAGATGTTCCCCAACCTCGACTGGTACTCGGCCAGCAGCTATCACATGCTGGGCGTGCCGACGGCGATGTTCACGCCGCTGTTCGTGATCGCACGCACCGCGGGCTGGAGCGCGCACGTGATCGAGCAGCGCGAGGACGGCAAGATCATCCGCCCCAGCGCCAACTACACCGGTCCCGACGACCGCGTCTACGCGCCGATCGAGAAGCGTTGACCGCGGCGCGCCGTCAGAGCGTCGCCGCGAGCGCGGTCGCCTGGGCGATCGCGCGCTTGGCGTCGAGTTCGATCGCGACGTCGGCACCGCCGATGCGATGCACCGCCACCCCGCGCGCAGCCAGCGCGTCGGCCAGCGCGCGCTGCGGTTCCTGACCGGCGCAGACGACGACGTGATCCACCTCGAGCAGGCGCGCCGCGCCGTCGATCACGACGTGCAGACCGGCGTCGTCGATGCGCCGGTACTGCACGCCACCCAGCATCTGCACGCCCTTGGCCTTGAGCGTGGCGCGGTGCACCCAGCCGGTGGTCTTGTTGAGCCTCCTGCCGGGGCGGCCAGGCGAGCGCTGGAGCAGCCAGATCTGCCGCGCCGGCGGTTCGGGGGCGGGTTTCAGCAGGGCGCCGCGTGCCGCCAGGCTCATGTCCACGCCCCACTCGTGCGTCCAGCGCGCGACGTCGGTGGTGGGCGAAGGCGGCGGCTGCACCAGGAACTCGGCGACGTCGAAGCCGATGCCGCCGGCACCGACGATGGCGACGCGCGGCCCGACCGCGGCGTCGCGCGCCAGCACGTCGAGGTAGCTCAGCGTCTTGGGATGATCCTCGCCGGGGATGCCGGCGCGCCGCGGACTGACGCCGGTGGCGATGATCACCGCGTCATAGCCCGTGGCCAGCGCGTCGGCGGTGGCTTCCTGGCCCAGCCGCAGATCCACCCCGGTCTGCTCGATGCGTCCCGCGAAGTAGCGCAATGTCTCGGCGAACTCCTCCTTGCCGGGGATGCGTTTGGCGAGATTGAACTGGCCGCCGATGCGCGGCTCGCGCTCGTACAGCGTCACCGCGTGGCCGCGCTCGGCCAGCGTCGTGGCGCAGGCGAGGCCGGCCGGCCCGGCGCCGACGACGGCGTAGCGTTTTTTCTGCGCGGCCGGCGCCAGTACCCGCTCGGTCTCGTGGCAGGCGCGCGGATTGACCAGGCACGAGGCGCGCTTGTTCTCGAACACGTGATCGAGACAGGCCTGGTTGCAGGCGATGCAGGTGTTGATGTCGGCGGCACGGTCCGCGCGTGCCTTGGCGACCCAGTGCGGATCGGCCAGCAGCGGCCGCGCCATCGACACCATGTCGGCGTCGCCCGCGGCCAGCACGCGCTCGGCGACCTCGGGCATGTTGATGCGGTTGGTGGTGATCAGTGGGATCTTCACCTCGCCCTTGAGCCGCCGCGTCACCCAGGCGAAGGCGGCGCGCGGCACGCTGGTGACGATGGTCGGCACGCGCGCCTCGTGCCAGCCGATGCCGGTGTTGATCAGTGTCGCGCCGGCCGCCTCGACCGCCTTGGCCAGCGTCACGATCTCGTCCCAGGACTGGCCGCCCTCGACCAGGTCCAGCATCGACAGGCGATAGATGATGATGAAGTCGGACCCCGCGCGCTCGCGCGTGCGGCGCACGATCTCGACCGCGAAGCGCATGCGGTTCTCGTGGCTGCCGCCCCAGCGGTCCGTGCGCCGGTTGCTGCGCGCGGCGAGGAACTGGTTGATCAGGTAACCCTCCGAGCCCATCACCTCGACGCCGTCGTAGCCGGCCTCGCGCGCCCGTGCCGCACAGCCTGCGAAGTCATCGATCGTGCGCTCGACCCCGCGCCCCGTGAGCGCACGCGGGGTGAACGGCGTGATCGGCGATTTGATTCTCGACGGTGCCACCGACAGCGGGTGATAGCCGTAGCGCCCGGCGTGCAGGATCTGCAGGCAGATGCGCCCGCCCTCGGCATGCACCGCGTGCGTGACCTTGCGATGGCGGGCGACGTGCCACGGCAGCGACAGTCGCCCCGAAAACGGCTTCAGCCAGCCCGCGATGCCGGGCGCGATGCCGCCGGTGACCATCAGACCGACGCCGCCGCGCGCGCGTTCGGCGAAGTAGGCCGCCAGCTTGTCGTAGTCGCGCGCGCGGTCCTCCAGCCCGGTGTGCATCGAGCCCATCAGCACGCGGTTGGGCAGGGTGACAAAGCCGAGATCGAGCGGCGCGAACAGGTGCGGGTAGACGGTCATGGCGATCGGCTGATTCAAACGATCGTTCGATCATCGCCGCTGGCCGGCTCGGCGGCAAGCACTCCGGTCACTTGCCGGTGACATCTCCGCCGTCTGCGCGGTATTCGAGCAGATCGCCCGGCTGGCACTCCAGCACGGCGCAGATCGCCGCCAGCGTCGCGAAGCGCACGCCCTTGACGCGGCCCTGCTTGAGCAGCGAGAGGTTGGCCTCGGTGATGCCGATGCGTGCGGCCAGATCCTTCGACTTCATCTTGCGCCGCGCCAGCATCACGTCGAGGTTGACGAGGATCGGCATCAGACGAACCCGCGGTTTTCGTCGGCGGCGCGTACGCCTTCGCGCACGATGCCCGCGACGGCATAGCACACGAACACGCCGATCAGACTGATCAGAAATCCGCTGTTGAAGCCAAGGCCGATGCGGATGGTTTGCAGGCGCACCAGTTGCGGCAGGATCAACCCGGCGAACAGGTTCAAGCCGAGCAGATGACCCAGCCAGCGGAAGCGCGAGGCGACGAGGATGCTCAACAAGGGCCCGCGATCGAGCGCCTTGCCCAAGCGCCGTAACTGTGCAAAACAGGCGAATGCCGAGGCGGCCAGGAGCAACACCACCGACACGGCCATGGCTGGCGGCACGCGAGCGAGGCTGTCTGGCCCGAGACCCGCCAGTTGCAGGAACGGTCTCGCGCCCGATTTGCCCGCGTAGGCCTCACTCACCGCGAAGGCCAGCAACAATCCGCCGAGCACGGTGGCGAACATCCCCAGACTGGCCAGCGACATCAGGCCGCCGGCATAGCCGCGCATCCGTTCCTGTGCCGTGCGCTGGCGCAGCGTCAGAAACCGCGCCCAGCGCGGATGGCGCCGGCAGAACTCGGACAGGCTCATGCTTCATCCCCTATCGCAACGATAAATTGTATTAAAACAATAAAATATCGTTGTGCAAGAGGGTTGACGTGTCGGATGCACCACCGCGCGGCAACCGTGTTCAGCCGGCGACGCCGCGCGCGCCGCGCTGCTGCATCCACCAGCCGCCGCCGCAGAGGACCAGCACCAGAGCGGCCTCCAGCGCATAGCCGGCCCACGGACGCTGCGCGAACCAGATTCGGGTCAGCAGATCGTGGCTGAGCATGCGCCCCGCGGTCCAGGCGATGGCGGCAGCACCGAGGTAGACCACGATCGGGAAGCGCTCGATCAGCTTCAGGATCAGGGTCGAGCCGTAAACCACCAGCGGCACGCTGATCAGCAGGCCCAGCACCACCAGCGAGAAACGGCCGTGCGAGGCACCGGCGACGGCGAGCACGTTGTCGAGGCCCATCAGCGCGTCGGCGATCACGATCGTGCGCATCGCCGCCCAGAAGTCCGCCGCCGGCTTGATCGCGTGCCCGCCATCGTCCTGGCGCAACAGCTTCCAGGCAATCGGCAGCAGCAGCAGGCCGCCGGCCAGCATCAGGCCAGGCAGCTTCAGCAGCCACACCACGATCGCGGTCATGACGATGCGCACGGCGATGGCGCCCAGCGTGCCCCAGAAGATCGCCTGCCTCTGCAGGTGCTTGGGCAGGTTGCGCGCGGCCAGTGCGATGACGATGGCGTTGTCGCCGGCCAGCACCAGGTCGATCAGGATGATCGCGGCAAGGCCGGACCAGAACGTGGACGCAAGGGGATTCATGCAGGCTCCGGCGCGCCGTGCAGGACAGCGCCGGACATGGGCGCGCGCCCGTCCGCCGCTGCCCATGGTCTTGCTCGCGACCACGCCGATGGCGGGGCGCCGCGACGACCGGAGCTTGCGCTCGTGATGACGGCCGTCATGCGGGAAACCTCGTGGGAAGTTCCTTGGGAGCTACTCCCCGTGGGAGGGGTGAGGTCATTGTTGGGGTCGCGCGTGCCGCGGTCAAGCCGCGCCATCGAATCGAAACGCATGCAGCGCCAGCGTGCCCAGCTCCCACGCCGCGTGCAGCCGCTGGCCGCGACCGCCGGCTGCGCCCCAGGCGACGAACAGTGGCAGCAGGTGCTCGGACGTCGGGTGCGCGGACAGGGCCTGCGGCGCCTGCGTGCGCCAGGCTTGCGCCGCGGCGACGTCGCCGGCGGCGACGTGGCGCTCCATCCAGTCCGCGAAGCCGGACGCCCAGGGAGCCGTCGGCCGGTCGTCGCCGTGCCAGTCCAGTGCGCCGAGGTTGTGCACGAAGCCGCCGGAGCCGATCACCAGCACGCCTTCGTCGCGCAACGGCGCCAGCGCGGCGCCGAGCGCGGTATGCCATGCGGCGTCGCGCGCCGGGTTGACGCTCAGCGCCACCACCGGAATGTCGGCTGCGGGATACATCCGCCGCAGTGGCACCCAGACGCCGTGGTCGATCGGTGCCGCGGCATCCGTCGCGGCGTCGAAACCGGCCCCGCGAAGCAGCGTGCCCGCGCGCAGTGCCAGTTCGGGTGCGCCGGGTGCCGGATAGCGCAGCGCATAGAGCTCGCGCGGGAAGCCGCCGAAGTCGTGCAACGTGGCCGGTGCCGGGTTGGCGTTGAGCACCGGCCGCGCTGCATTCATGTGCGCCGAGGCGATCACGATCGCACGCGGTCGCGGCAGTGCAAGACCGAGCGCATCGAGGAAGCGCCCGGTGAGGCTGTCGGCCAGCGCCAGGGTCGGTGCGCCGTGAGATAGGAACAGACTGGGCAGGGCAGTGGCGTTGTTCATCGCATCAGCATGATGGCAGTCTGGGCGCCGTACGAGTCCGCATCGCGCGACAGGCTGTCGCCCGGCTGGAAACCAGCCGTGCCGGGAGTTCCCTGCGGCAGCCCCTGCCCATCTGGCAAAATTGTCGGCTGGCGTACGCCCGGCGGCGCGCGTCGCTCCCTCCGCTAAGGATCCCCCGCCCATGTCACAGCACGATATCCGCTCCGCCCAGCGCCCCGCGCCCGACGCGCCGATGGTGGCCATCGCCGACTATGTCGCCGATTGCGCCATCACCTCGCAGGAAGCCTACGACACCGCGCGCTACATGCTGATGGACTCGCTGGGCTGCGCGCTGCTGGCGCTGAAGTTTCCCGAGTGCGTCAAGCACCTCGGCCCGGTGGTGCCGGGGGCGACCCTGGCGGGCGGTACGCGCGTGCCCGGCACCAGTCATGAACTCGATCCGGTACAGGCGGCATTCGCCATCGGCACGCAGATCCGCTGGCTGGACTTCAACGACACCTGGCTGGCGGCGGAGTGGGGCCATCCGTCCGACAATCTCGGCACCATTCTGGCCGTGGCCGATTACCTCAGCCGCAAGGCCGAACGCGAGGGCGGCACGCCGCTGACCCTTCGCGACGTGCTGGGCTGGGCGATCAAGGCGCACGAGATCCAGGGCGGCTACGCGCTGAAGAACAGCTTCAACCGCGTCGGTCTCGACCACGTGATCCTGGTGCGCCTGGCCTCGACCGCGGTGGCGACGCGCATGCTAGGCGGCGACAAGGACGCCATCGTCACCGCGGTGTCGCACAGCTGGATCGACAATGGCGCGCTGCGCACCTACCGGCACGCGCCCAATACCGGGCCGCGCAAGAGCTGGGCCGCAGGCGACGCCTGCCGGCGCGCGGTGATCCACGCGCTGAACGCGGTCGACAAGGGCGTGGTCGGCTACCCCTCGGCGCTCAGCGCCAGGACCTGGGGCTTCTACGACGTGGCGTTCAAGGGCAAGGCCTTCGAGTTCGAGCGCCCGTTCGGCAGCTACGTGATGGAGAACGTGCTGTTCAAGATCAGCTATCCGGCCGAGTTTCACGCGCAGACCGCAGTCGAATGCGCGATGCGGCTGCACGCGCAGGTGGCCGGCCGCCTCGACCAGATCGAGCGCATCGAGATCGAGACGCAGGAAGCCGGCGCGCGCATCATCGACAAAACCGGTCCTCTGGCCAACTACGCCGACCGCGACCACTGCATCCAGTACATGGTGGCGGTACCGCTGATCTTCGGCCGCCTGACCGCCGAGGACTACGGCGACGCGGTTGCGGCGGATCCCCGCATCGACGCCCTGCGCGTGAAGATGACCGTGCGCGAGAACCCGCAATTCACGCAGGACTATTTTGATCCCGGCAAGCGCTATATCGGCAATGCGGTGCAGGTGTTTTTCAAGGACGGCAGTCATACGGCCAGGATCTCGATCGACTACCCGATCGGTCACCGCAAACGCCGCGAAGAGGGCATTCCGGTGTTGATCCGGAAATTCGAGAAGGCATTGCGCGGCCATCTGCCGGCCCATCGCGTGCAGCAGGTGCTGGCGGTGTGCGGCAGTACCCAGCGTTTCGAGGAAACGCCGGTGCACCGGTTCATGGATCTGTTTGCGCTGTGAGTCGCCTGAGATCAGTTTGCAAAACCGGGCATCCTGCCGCGGTTTGCAAGCAAACGGGCGCGGCAAAGCCGCGCCACCTTTGTCGCGACAAGCACTTGCGTGCTCGTCACGGCGGCACGTCCTTGTGCAGGAGCGGTTTTTCAAACCGCTCCTGAGTCGAATGTGAACGCCGTTCCGGCAATCACGCCTAAATGTTTGTTTTTTGCTAAGCTGCGTCCGCCCGCCTGACGGGAACCAAGAGCTGGGACAAGCTCCGTTCGACGGATTTTCCATGTTGCGCGTGGCGCCCTAGCAGGGTGGTTCGGGCGCGGAATTCAAACCGAGGAGATTAACGATGAAACGCAAGAGCCTTTATGCTCTGATTGCCCTGGCGATTGCTGGTGGTGCTGTAACCAGTTCGGCGCAGGCAGTGGACTACGGCAACTGGTATCTGGCCCCGCGCATCGGCGTGCTGGTGCCCGATTCGCACCGTCAGACCCAGAATTCCCTGCTGGGCGGTTTTGGCGTCGGTTTCTGGGTCAATCCCAACTTCGCCGCCGACATCCAGTACACCCTCACCAACGCCGACTACAAGAACAGCTCGCCGTTCGCCACCCGTCAGTGGGAAACCCAGGGCCTCGACGTGGCCGGCCGTTATTTCTTCGGCACCCCTGATACCAGCTGGCGTCCGTTCGTGATGGGTTCGATCGGCGCCGTCTCGCACCGTGCGTTCCAGGCCCCGAATGGCTGGGGCCCGGCCGTTGCCGTCGGCGTCGGCGTGCAGCACGCGTTGAGCGACAACATCGCCCTGCGCGGCGAGGTGGACTACCGCCGCAACCGCGACACCGTGTCGATTCCCGGTCGCGCCAGCTACGGCGACGTGCTGGCGACCCTCGGCCTGGTGATCTCGATGAACCATCCGGCTCCGCCGCCGCCGGCCCCGGCCCCAGAGGCCGCTCCGCCGCCGCCACCGCCCCC
>JAJYMF010000132.1 GCA_021787175.1 Pseudomonadota bacterium
GACGCCGACCCTGCGCGTGGACGCGATGACGGTGGGCGGCACCGCGGCGTGAGCCGCGGTCACGGACGAGTGCGGCGGCGCTGCCAGAGCAGGATCGGCAGCCCGGCCAGCAGCAGCGCCGCGCCCCACAGCAGCGTCACGGCGCCGGTGCCGATCAGCGCCCACAGGCTGTAGATCAGGGCGCCCGCGGCGACCAGCTTGCGGCCCCGGCGCGCGGATGCATCGATGCGCCACCAGGCCAGCACGGTGACGGCGTAGGGCAACAGGTTGGCGGCGGTCGACAACAGGATCGTGAAGGTGAACAGCGCGACCAGCGACTGGCTGTAGTTGGTGCTGATCAGGGCGCTGGTCAGCACGCTGCTCAGCAACAGCCCCAGCCACGGCGTGCCGCGGCGGTCGAGCCGTGCGAAGAACCCCGGAAACAGTCCATCCTGCGCGGCGGCCAGCGGCGTCTGCGCCTGCAGCAGCACCCAGCCGTTGAGCGCACCGAAGCAGGAGATCGTGGCGATCACGCCGACACCGACGCCGGCGACGGGCCCCCACAGATGACTGGCCGCGGCAGCCATCGGCGCCGGCGAGCTGCGCAGCACGTCGGCGGGCAGCAGGCCGATCACCACGGTGCAGGCCAGCATGGTGGCGAGGCCGGCGATCAGCATGCCGATCACGGTGGCGCGCGGCACCGTGCGTTCGGGATCGCGCACCACGCCGGTGGGCACGGTGGCGGCTTCCAGTCCCAGCATCGACCACAGGGTCAGTGCGGCCACGGCGGTCACGACCGGGATCAGCGGCTGGCCGCTTGGGTTGAAAGGCTGATAGGCGCCGGCGTGAACCCAGCCGAGGCCGATCACGCCGAACAGCAGCAACGGCACCAGCTTGAGCACGGTCAGCAGCAGTTGCAGGTGGCCGGCTTCGCGGACGCCGGCCAGATTCACCGCGGTGAGCAGCCACAGCGCGCCCTGTGCCGCGATGGCGCCATGCAGCGGCGTGGCGGTGGCGGCCGGCCAGACCGCGCCGAGGCTGCCGGCGAAGGCCACCGCGATCGCCGCATTGCCGACCCAGGTGCTGACCCAGTAGCTCCATGCCACCACGAAACCGGTGCTGTCGCCGAAGGCGCGGCGCGCATAGGCGTAGGCGCCGCCGTGGTTGCGGATGATCTGTGCCAGCCACGCATACACCAGCGCCAGCATCAGCGCGCCGCCCAGGGTCAGGGTCCAGCCGAGCACGCTGGCCGCGCCGTACGGGGCCAGCGCCGCCGGCAGCAGGAACACGCCGGAGCCGATCATGGTCCCGACCACCAGCGCGATCAGCGTCCACAGGCCGAGCGGCCGGGCGGGCGCGCTCATGCGCCGATGGCAGACGCGTGGCGATAGGCCTGGCGCAGCAATTCGTGGAAGTGATGCACGGCATTCTCGCGCAGCGGATTCAGGCGACCGGCCCGGTACGAGCCCGAGGCCAGGCCGCGCTGCACCTGCTCGCAGATGGCCACGTCCTCCTGCTGCACTTCGTCGCTGAAGGCCAGATCGCGCTCGCGGCGCGCCCGCGCTTCGGCGCCGGCATCCGGCGCATAGCAGAAGTCGAACTCCACCCGGCAGCGGTCCACGCCCAGCGGCAGCACGCGGTTGGTCTGCAGGCGGCCGGGCAGGATGTTGAGCATGGTGTTCGGATACAGGAAGTAGTACAGCGCCTCGCCATTGCCATAGAGGTCGGGCGCGCTGTCCAGCGGACTGAACTGCAGCGAATGCCACGTCGCGGTTTCGGTGACGTAGCTGCGGTAATCGAGCAGGCTGTTCAGTCCGGGATGGATCTGCGGGACGTGGTAGCCCTCCAGATAATTGTCGACGTACACCTTCCAGTTGCAGGCCACGTCGTATTGGACGCGATGGTGGAACTCATGGTCGGCCAGGCTGCGTTCCGGCCCGAGGCGCGCATCGATGCCGGCGACGAATTCGGCGAACGGCGGCGCTTCGCCGGTGGCTACGAACACCAGTCCCTGCCACACCTGCACGCGCACCTCGGGCAGGCGGATGTCCGCCGGTTTGAAGTCGGGCGCGCGGCCCATCTCCGGCGCGCCGCGCAGCACGCCGTCCAGTCCGTAGGTCCAGCCGTGGTAATGGCAGCGCAGCGCGCCGGCGCCGCGTCCGTCGCAGGTGGCCAGCGGCCCGGCGCGGTGCCGGCAGACGTTGTGGAACGCACGGATCGTCGCCGCGTCGCTGCGGACGATCAGCAGCGGCAGGCCGGCGACGTCGGCTACCACGTGGTCGCCGACGCCGGTCAGCTGCGCGGCATGGCCCACCAGCTGCCAGCTGCGCGCGAACACGGCAACGGCATCCAGCGCGGGCAGGCGCGGATCGGTGTAGTACGGCGCCGGCAGCGCCAGCGCGTGATCGAGCGGCTGCGCAGCGAGATCGGCGGGCGAGAGCAGGGCGGTCATGCGCGGCAGCCGATCAGGGCGGATGCCGCAGTATCACACTCGGAACCGGTGAATGAATCCCCTGCCGTCGCGAGGGTGACCCTGAGGGTGTCCGGCAAGGCGCGGGGTGCAGAAAATCGCGAGCGCAGCTTGAGTCTGCGTGAGCGATTTTCGGGGTCCCCGTAACGCCGCCGGACGCGCTCAGGGGCAGCCGCAGCAGGCAACGGGGTTCGTTCACCGGTTCTCAGACCCAGCTGCATACCACCTTGCCGCACTGGCCGGCTTCCATCAGGTCGAAGCCCTTCTGGAAGTCGTCGATCGCGACCTGATGGGTCAGCACCTTCTGCAGCGGGAAGCCGGTCAGCACCATCTGCGTCATCTTGTACCAGGTCTCGTACATGCGCCGGCCGTAGATGCCCTGCAGGGTCAGGCCCTTGAAGATCACCTTGTCCCAGTCGATGCCGGCGCCCTTGGGCAGGATGCCGAGCAGGGCGATCTTGCCGCCGTGATACATCACCTCGAGCATGTCGTTGAAGGCGCGCGGGTTGCCGCTCATCTCCAGGCCGACGTCGAAGCCCTCCATGTGCAGGTCGCGGACCACGTCCTTCAGCGACTGCTTGGACACGTTGACCACCCGCGTGGCGCCCATGTCGGCGGCCAGCTTGAGCCGGTAGTCGTTGACGTCGGTGACCACCACGTTGCGCGCGCCGACGTGCTTGGCGATGCCGGCGGCGATGATGCCGATCGGGCCGGCGCCGGTGATCAGCACGTCCTCGCCGATCAGGTCGAATTCCAGCGCGCAGTGCGCGGCGTTGCCGTAGGGATCGAAGAACGCCGCCAGTTCGGACGGGATCTGATCTGGGATCGGCCACAGGTTGCTGGCCGGCATGGTCATGTATTCGGCGAAGGCGCCGTTGCGGTTGACGCCGATGCCGACGGTGTGCGGGCACAGGTGCTGGCGGCCGGCGCGGCAGTTGCGGCAGTGCCCGCAGACGATGTGGCCCTCGGCGCTGACGCGGTCGCCGAGCGCGTAGCCGGTGACGCCGGGACCGATCTCGACGATGCGGCCGACGAACTCGTGGCCGATGGTCAGGCCGGGCTTGATCGTGCGCTGGCTCCACTCGTCCCACAGATAGATGTGCAGGTCGGTGCCGCAGATCGCGGTCTTCTCCAGCTTGATCAGCACCTCGTTGGGGCCGGGCGTCGGCACCGCCACCTGCTCCATCCAGATGCCCTTGGCGGCTTCGCGCTTGACCAGGGCTTTCATCATCTGCGGCATGGGCGCGGCTCCGGCGACGGGGAAAGCGCGAATTATAGGCGCGCAGGCCGGGGCGTCGGGGCGGCCGCGCCGCGCGTCTACAATCGGCGCATGTCCGTTCCTGATCGCCGGCCGCGCGCCGTGTTCCTGATGGGCCCGACCGCGGCCGGCAAGACCGCGCTGGCCTGCGCGCTGGCCGAGCGCCATCCGCTGGGTCTGATCAGCGTGGATTCGGCGCTGGTCTATCGCGGCCTCGACATCGGCACCGCCAAACCCGACGCGGCAACGCTGGCACGGCATCCGCACGCCTTGATCGACATCCGCGATCCGGCGCAGGCCTACTCCGCCGCCGAGTTCCGCGTCGACGCGCTGGCGGCGATGCGACGCCTCGTCGAGGCGGGAAAGGTCCCGCTGCTGGTCGGCGGCACGGGGCTCTACTTCCGCGCCCTCGAGCGCGGCCTGTCGAACCTTCCCGAAGCCGATCCGAGCCTGCGCGCGCGGCTGGTCGCAGAAGCCGCCGCGCAGGGCTGGGCCGCGCTGCATGCGCGGCTGGCGCGGCTGGATCCGCCGGCGGCGTCGCGCATCCGTCCCAGCGATCCGCAGCGCATCCAGCGCGCGCTGGAAGTGATCGAACTCAGCGGCCGCCCGCTGAGCGCGCAGCAGGGCGCGGCGCGGATGCGTCTGCCGTATCGCGTGCTCAAGCTGGCGCTGATCCCCGCCGACCGCGCGCCGCTGCATGCGCGCATCGCGATGCGTTTCGACGCCATGCTGGCCGCCGGATTCCTCGATGAGGTGCGCGGGCTGCGTGAGCGCGGCGATCTGCAGCGGGATCTGCCGGCGCTGCGCGCGGTCGGCTATCGCCAGGCCTGGGAGCATCTCGACGGCGCCAGCGATGCCTTGGACTTTCGCGCACAGGTCATCGCCGCCACCCGCCAGCTGGCCAAGCGCCAGATCACCTGGCTGCGCGGCGAACCGGATGCGCGGGTGCTCGACCCCGAGGGTGCCGGCTGCGCCGGCCTTGCGGCGCGCGGGCTTGACGTTTTCCTCACGGATTGAGGTTTGGTTGCCTGCAGGGCAGCCGTTAAGATGCGAGGGCTTGGACCGGGGCCGTTGCGCCCCCACGTCCTGCGTTGCGTGATCGAGTCGGCCACAACAACAAGGGGAGCACCCATGTCGAAGGGACAATCGCTGCAGGACCCGTTTCTCAATGCACTGCGGCGCGAGCGCGTGCCGGTGTCGATCTATCTGGTCAACGGCATCAAGCTGCAGGGTACGGTCGAGTCCTTCGACCAGTTCGTCGTGCTGCTGCGCAATCAGGTCAGCCAGATGGTCTACAAGCACGCCATCTCCACCGTGGTGCCGGCGCGCAACGTGCGCGTGGCCGGGGTCGATGCCGCCGACGGCGGCGGGGCCGAAACGGTGGTTGAACCCGCCGCGCACGAGGAAGGCTGAGGCCCTGTTCGACCGCCAGGAAAAGGGTGAGCGCGCGCTGCTGGTGCTGCCGCAGGGTCGCGCCGTGGCCGATCCCGAGCGCCGCGGCAGCGAGTTCGCCGATCTGGCGCGCTCGGCGGGCGCCCAGGTGATCGAGGTCATCGAGGCGCGCGTCGATGAGCCCAATCCGCGCTACTACATCGGCAGCGGCAAGGCTGAAATGATCGCCGAGCGGGTCAAGGCGCTGGAGGCCGATCTGGTGCTGGTCGACCACACGCTCTCGCCGGTGCAGGAGCGCAACCTCGAAAAGCGGGTCGGTGCGCGGGTGATCGACCGCACCGGCCTGATTCTCGACATCTTCGCCCTGCGCGCGCGGTCGCACGAGGGCAAGCTCGAGGTCGAGCTGGCCCAGCTCAAGCACCTCGCCACGCGGCTGGTGCGCGGCTGGACGCATCTGGAGCGCCAGCGCGGCGGCATCGGCCTGCGCGGGCCGGGCGAAACCCAGCTCGAGACCGACCGCCGCCTGCTCAGCGAGCGCGTCAAGCTGCTCAACCGCCGCATCGAGCGGGTGCAGACCCAGCGCGACCAGCAGCGCCGCGCGCGCCTGCGCGCGATCCTGCCGCGGGTGGCCCTGGTGGGCTACACCAACGCCGGCAAATCCACCCTGTTCAACGCCTTGACCGCGTCGACGGTGTATGTCGCCGACCAGCTGTTCGCCACCCTCGACCCGACCGTGCGCCGCATCGACGGCCTGCCCAGCGGACCGGCGGTGCTGGCCGATACCGTCGGCTTCGTGCGCGAGCTGCCGCACGATCTGGTCGCGGCCTTCCGCGCCACCCTGGCCGAGGCCCGCGACGCCGATCTGCTGCTGCACGTCATCGACGCCTCCGATCCCGAGCGCGATCGGCTGATCGAGGTGGTGGACGCGGTGCTGGCGGAGATCGGCGCCGGCGACGTGCCGCAGCTGCGGGTATTCAACAAGATCGACCTGGCCGGCCGCGCGTCGGCGCTGGAACGTGACGGCAGCGGCCACGTCGAGCGCGTCTGGGTATCGGCCGCCAGCGGCGCCGGACTCGACGGCCTGCGGCAGGCGCTGGGCGAGCGCCTGGGCGGCGCGCGGGTGCGCGGCGAGCTGTGCCTGCCTCCTGCGGCCGGGCGCCTGCACGCGCGCCTGCGCGCGCTGGGCGTGCTGTCCGCCGAGCGCTTCGAGGAAGACGGCTGGCATCTGGCCGTGGACGCCCCGCGCGGACTGCTCGAACCGCTGCTGGGTGACGGCGGCGGCGAATCCGCGCCGTTGCGCGCGCTGCTTGCCGCTGCCGAATGAGCGCACCTACAATCCCGCCTTGGCTGCATGCGGCATGCCTGCAGCGCATGGCCCCCTCTCTCACGGGCAGGCGCCGGATGCGACGCCCACCCCGCCTGTGCCGGCCGTTCGCCGCCGCGCCACATTTCGCAGGAGATCCAAATCATGGCCTGGAATGAACCCGGCGGCGGCCAGCGCGACCCTTGGGGCCGCAGCGGCGGCAAGGGTCCGGATCTGGACGCGATCCTCAAGCGCCTGCGCGACCGTTTCGGCCGCAGCGGCAGCCCCGGCGGCATCGGCGTCATCGTGCTGGCGATCATGCTCGCCTGGCTGGCGCTGGACTCGTGGACGGTCATCAACGCACGTCAGGTCGGCGTGGTGCTGCGCTTCGGCGCCTATTCGCGCATGCTGCAACCGGGCTTTCATTTCGTGCTGCCGCGGCCGATCGAGAGCGTGTCCAAGGTCGAGACCACCGCGGTGCGTTCGATCTCCGACAAGATGCAGATGCTGACCAAGGACGAGAACATCGTCCAGGTCGATTTCAACGTGCAGTACCAGGTCAACAACGCCCGCCAGTACCTGTTCTCGATGCAGGACCCGGACGAGGGCGTGCGCCAGGCCGCCGAGGCCTCGGTGCGCAGCGTGGTCGGCGCCAACGACATGGACACCATCCTGTCCAGCCAGGGCGCGGCGATGGTGTCGCAGGCGCGGCAGGTGCTGCAGCACACCCTCGACAGCTACAAGGCCGGCATCACCGTCACCGAGGTCAATTTCCAGAACGTCGCCCCGCCCAGCGAGGTCAAGGCCGCGTTCGACGACGTCAACAAGGCGCGCGAGGACAAGCAGCGCATCGAGAACGAGGCCAAGGCCTACGCCAGCAAGGTGATCCCCGAAGCCCGCGGCAACGCCGCGCGCGTGCTGGCCGAGGCGCAGGGCTACCAGGCGGCGCGGGTGGCGCGCGCGCAAGGCGACTCGCAGCGCTTCCTGCTGATGCTGACCGAATACCGCGCCGCGCCCGAGGTCACCCGCAAGCGGCTGTGGCTGGAGACGATCGAGCAGGTGCTGGCCGCCAACACCAAGGTGCTGGACGAGGGCAACGGCCGCAACCTGATCTACCTGCCGCTCGGCCAGGACCACGGTGCCGCACCGGCCGCGCCCAAGGCCCTGCTGCCGGGTGTCGGCAGCGTGCTGCAGACGCCCGCCGACGGCAGCGACAAGACCGCCGTGCCGGCGCCCGCCGAAGCCGCCAGCGCCGTTCCGGGAGGCCAGTCGTGAAGATCGTCGCCGCCGTGCTTGCCGTCCTGCTGGTGCTGATCGGCGCCGACAGCCTGTTCACCGTGCGTCAGGACCAGACCGCGCTGCTGCTGCAGTTCGGCCGCATCGTGCGCACCAGCTATGCCCCGGGTCTGCACTTCAAGCTGCCGTTCGTGCAGCAGGTGGTCAAGTTCGACAATCGCATCCTCACCCTCGACGCCCAGCCCGAGCGCTACTTCACCGCCGAGAAGAAGTCCGTCAACGTCGACTTTTACGTCAAGTGGCAGATCGCCAACCCGACGCTCTACTACCAGGCCACCGCCGGCAACGAGCTGCAGGCGACCAGCCGGCTGAGCCCGATCGTCAAGGACGCGCTGCGTTTCGAGTTCAACGCGCGCCCGCTCGACGAGCTGATCTCCGGCGGCCGCAAGGGCATCACCGAACAGGTGCGCGAGCAGGCCAATGCGGCGGCCGGACGCACGCTGGGCATCCGCGTGGTGGACGTGCGCATCAAGCGCATCGACCTGCCGGACACGGTCAGCGAGTCGGTGTTCAACCGCATGCGCGCCGAGCGCATGAACCTCGCCAACGCCTTGCGTTCCAGCGGCCAGGAGGAGGCGACCAAGATCCGCGCCGACGCCGACCGTCAGGCGCAGGTGCTGCTGGCGCAGGCCGACAGCCAGGCCACCGTGATCCGCGGCCAGGGCGACGCCAAGGCCGCCACCATCTACGCCCAGGCCTACGGACAGGATCCGCAGTTCTTCGCCTTCTACCGCAGCCTCGAGGCCTACCGCCGCAGCTTCGGCCAGGGCCACGGCGTGCTGCTGCTGAAGCCGGGTTCGGAATTCCTGCGCTACTTCGACGGCGGCGGCAAAAAATGAGTCTGCAGCGCGGCGATCTCGGTACCGCGCTGTGCCTGGTGGCGGTGATCGAGGGCCTGATCCTGTTCGCGGCGCCGCGCGGCTGGCAGCGCATGGCCGCCGAAGCGCAGAAAATGCCGCCGCAGCGATTGCGCCTGGTCGGCGCGGTGGCGATCGCGCTGGGGCTGGTCGGGCTGCAGCTGCTGCGCCTCTGAATGCAGGCTGGATCCTTCGGCCTGAGGCCTCAGGATGACAACGAAGTTGTCACCCTGAGCGCAGCGAAGGGTCTGGGCGAGCGACGGCGTTTGCCGACTGCTACGGATAGCGGTCGGCGTCGGCGCGAGCGCCTGGCCAGGCAGGCGCCACGCCACAGGGATGTGTCAGTCCAGTCAGCGCAGTCCGTACCGACGTCGCCCCACCCGAACATTGAATCGAAGCGAGAACATCCATGGGCAAGTCCGTAGTCATTCTTGGCGCGCAGTGGGGCGACGAGGGCAAGGGCAAGATCGTCGATCTGCTGACCGAGCAGGTCGGCGCGGTCGCGCGCTTCCAGGGCGGCCACAACGCCGGCCACACGCTGGTGATCGGCGGCAAGAAGACCGTGCTGCATCTGATTCCTTCGGGCATTCTGCGGCCCGGCGTGCTGTGCCTGATCGGCAACGGCGTCGTGCTCTCGCCGGCCGCGTTGAAGCAGGAGATCGAGGAGCTGGAGGCGCAAGGCGTCGACGTGCGCTCGCGGTTGAAGATCAGCCCGGCGACGCCGCTGATCATGCCGTACCACATCGCCCTCGATCAGGCGCGCGAAAAGGCTTCCGGCGCCAAGGCCATCGGCACCACCGGCCGCGGCATCGGGCCGGCCTACGAGGACAAGGTGGCGCGTCGCGGCGTGCGCGTCGCCGATCTGATGTATCCGGGCGAGCTGCCGGACAAGCTGCGTGCGGTGCTCGATTACCACAACTTCGTGCTCGAGCACTGGCTCAAGGCCGCGCCGGTGGACTACGCGCAGGTGCTGGACGAGGCGCTGGCCTTCGGCGAGTACCTGAAGCCGATGGTCGACGACGTCAGCACCGTGCTGCACGATCTGCGCCGCGCCGGCCAGCGCGTGCTGTTCGAGGGCGCGCAGGGCTCGCTGCTGGACATCGATCACGGCACCTACCCCTACGTCACCTCGTCCAACACCACGGTCGGCGGCGCCTGCGCCGGCACCGGTGTGGGCGCGCGCGACATCGACAGATCGGAAGGCATCTGCAAGGCCTACGCGACGCGCGTCGGCGGCGGCCCGTTCCCGACCGAACTTTCGGATGCCACCGGCGAACTGCTGCGCCAGCGCGGCAACGAGTTCGGCGCCACCACCGGGCGCCCGCGCCGCTGCGGCTGGATCGACCTGGTGGCGCTGAAGCGCGCGGTGCAGATCAGCGGCATCGACGGGCTGGCGATCACCAAACTCGACGTGCTCGACGGCCTGCCGCACATCAAGGTCTGCATCGCCTACGAATACCGCGGCAAGCGCCGCGAGCTGGCACCGCTGGACGCGGCCGGCTGGGACGAGTGCAAGCCGGTGTACCTGGAGTTTCCGGGCTGGCAGGAGCCGACCTGCGGCGTGCGCGAGTTCCACCGGCTGCCGGCGGCGGCGCGCGCCTATCTGCGCGCGGTCGAGGAGCTGGCCGAATGTCCGTTGGCGTTGGTCGCCACCGGCGCCGATCGCGACGACACCATCGTGTTGCGCGACCCGTTCGCCTGAGTCTGCGGCCGCGCCTCGTGACCGCCCGTCTGCACACGCTGGAGCTTCCGCGCGTCGCGCTGGTGACGGGCGGCAGCCGCGGCCTGGGACGCGCCATCGCGCTCGGTCTGGCCGAACTCGGCTGCACGGTGGCGGTCAACTACCGCGCGGACGCGGCAGCGGCGGACGCCACGCTCGCTGAACTCGCAAACCGCGGCGTGCGCGCGCAGGCGTTCCGCGCCGACGTGTCGCACGAGGATGAGGTGCGCGGACTGGTGACGGCGGTCGAAGCCGAGCTGGGTGCGATCGACATCCTGGTCAACAACGCCGGCATCGGTCCGCCGTGCGGCGTGTTCGAGGCCGACCTCGCGCACTGGGATGCCGTGCAGGGCGCCAACCTGCGCTCGGCGTTCCTCGTCTCGCAGGCGGTGATCGCCGGCATGGCGGAGCGCGGCTGGGGCCGGCTGCTGTTCCTGTCCTCGATCGCCGCCCATGTCGGCGGCGTGGTGTCGCCGGCCTACGCCGCGTCCAAGGCCGGGATGGAAGGGCTGATGCACTTCTATGCGCTGCACCTGCGCGAGCGCGGCGTCACCGCCAACGCCATCGCGCCGGCGCTGATCGAGAGCGACATGGTGCAGGCGCTGAACATCGACCCGAGCCAGCAGCCGCTGGGCCGCTTCGGTCGTCCCGAGGAAGTGGCGATGCTGGTGCAGACG
>JAJYMF010000289.1 GCA_021787175.1 Pseudomonadota bacterium
CAAGAATCACGTGTCCAACATCCTGTCCAAGCTGGGCGTACGCGACCGGACGCGCGCGGTGCTCAAGGCGCTGGAGATCGGCATCGTCTGAGAGGCTGCGAAGCCCGCTGCAGGCTGGTCTGCTCGCGACGGTGACCGCGCAAGCTCGACAGCACGGCGTTTGCCGCGAGCCGTGGCGCTCGCGCGGTCGAATCGCTACCATGAACGCTTCGGCCTGCGCCCGCGGGGTGGACGGCCGTGCAGGGGGTTCCTGCCCCACGGTGCTACCCGGCACCGGTCCCCAGGCCTGGAGAATCGTTAATGACGCGTGTTATCGAAGTGATCGTTGCCGTGCTGATGGTCGCGGTGCTCGGCCTGGTGGTCGCTTTGCTGCTGCCCGATGAAGGCAGCACATCGCGCTCGATCGAGGTCAGCCATGACCTTCGCCACGTCTACGACATCCTCAACAATTACCGCCGCTTCCCGGATTACGGCGTGCTGCGCGCCTACGATCCCAACACCACCTTCGACTTCTCCGGGCCGGCCTACGGTCCGGGCGCCACGATCAGCTGGCAGAGCAGCAACCCGAAGGTGCTGGACGGTTCGCTGGACATCGTCTCGGCCGAGCCGGCGGCGAGCGACGTCAGCACCCAGGGCAGCGCCACCATCGTCTGGAAGCTCAAGCACCAGGGCGGCTTCCTCAACGGCTGGTACGGCCACGACCAGCGCATCGTGATCGACCTCGAGCGCACTGGGCGCGCCCAGAAGCTGGTGCGCATCACCATGCGCTACAAGGTCAAGTACGGCTGGAACCTGATCGACCGCCTGTCGCAGCTGTATATCCACGGCGAGCCGGCGGCCTTCATCCAGTACACCCTGAACAATCTGCAGAACACCCTGGCGTCGATTCCCAACATCAGCTACGACGGCGTCAAGCCGCAGCTCGTCGACACGCCCCGGCAGCCGATCCTGTTTGTCTCGACCACCGCCAAGCGCACGCTGGATGACGTCGATGCCGCCACCAGCAAGGCGATGACCGCGATCGATGCGGCGATGAAGAAGCTCGGCGTCACCGCGGCCGGTCAGCGCACCACGTTCACCACCGACTACGGCGACGAGAACTATCGCTTCGACGTCGCGGTGCCGATCAGCAGCACCACGCTGACGGTCGCCGGGCAGAGCGATGACCTGACCCAGCCGGGCACCCCGGCCGCGTCGTCCAGCGCCGATCAGGGCGGCACGACGACCGCCGCCGCGGCGCCCGGCACGTGGCTGGCCAAGGGTGCGCTCGAGGTCGAGGGGCCGGTGGAGGCACGCATGGCCTTCGGCGGTCGCGCGCTGATGGCGACCTGGAACGGGTCGCCGGCCGGCGTGCCGCTGACGCGCCTGCAGCTGAAGGCCTACGCGCTGACGCACGGCTACGCCTTCGACGACGGCGTGCATCGCTTCTACGACGTGCTGACGTCCGATCCCGCCACCACCGCCTACGACCAGCAGACCTTCAACGTCTATCTGCCGGTTTCCGCCGCCCCGGCGCAGACTCCGGAGCAGGCGGCCGTCGCGGCACCCGCTGCGGCCTCCAGTGCGCCGGCGCCTGCAACCTCGACTCCGGCATCGGTGGGTTCGGCCCCCGCGGCGACGGCCAGCGCCGGCTGAAGCCCGCACCCGCAGGTTGCCCATCCGGCCCTTCCCGATGACTCGGGAAGGGCTTTTGGTTTCTGCGCCCGGGGAACTTCCGCGCCCGCCTGCGGTAGATTGGCATGTCGTCGTCTCCAGGCCGCCACGCGCGCCATGATCGAAGCCGAAAACCTTTCGCGTCGCTACGGCGGCATGCTGGCGGTGGACGCGCTGAATCTGTGCGTGCGCGCCGGCGAGGTGGTCGGTCTGCTCGGTCCCAACGGAGCCGGCAAGACCACCAGCCTGCGCATGCTGGCCGGGTTCCTGGCGCCCAGCGGCGGACGGGCGCGCATCGGCGGCCATGACGTCGAGCGGCAGCCGCACGCGGCGCGCTGCGCGCTGGGTTACCTGCCGGAGGGCGCGCCCAGCTACGGCGAGATGAGCGTGCTGGGCTTCCTGCTGTTCGTCGCGCGGGTGCGACGGCTGTCCGGCGAGCGCCGACGCAGCCGGCTGGATGCGGTGATCCAGCAACTGGAGCTGGACGATGTGCTGGCGCTGCCCATCGAGACGCTGTCGAAGGGCTACCGGCGCCGCGTCGGGCTGGCGCAGGCGATCCTGCACGATCCGCCGGCGCTGATCCTCGACGAGCCCACCGACGGCCTCGATCCCAACCAGAAGCGCGCGGCGCGCGCGCTGATCCGCGGGCTGGCCCGCGACCGCGCGATCCTGATCTCGACCCACCTGCTGGAGGAGGTGCCCACGGTCTGCAGCCGCGTCGCGGTGATCGCGCGCGGACGCCTGCTCGCCGATGCCACTCCGGCCGAGTTGGAACAGCGCTCGCGCTATCACGGCGCGGTGTCGTTCAGCGCCCGCGGCGCCGGACCGGCGCGCGCCGCGATCAGCCTGCTGCCGGGCGTGGACACGGTCGAGGTCGATCCGCTCAACGGGCGGGTGACGGTGTTCCCCAAACCGGGCCGTCCGATCCTCGCCGAGGTGCAGGGCATCCTCGCCGCGCAGCGCGTCGAGGTCAGCGAGTTCGCGCTCGAGCGCGGCCGGCTCGACGACGTGTTCCGGAGCCTGACCGCCGATCCCGCGGAGGCGGCATGAGCGCGCTGCCGGCGGTGCTGCGGCGTGAGCTGGCAGCGTATCTGGTCACGCCGGTCGCGTACGTGTTCATCGTGATCTTCCTTGCCCTCGCCGGCGCGTTCACGTTTTACCTGGGCGATTTCTACAGCCGCGGCCAGGCCGATCTGGCGCCGTTCTTCAGCTACCTGCCGTGGCTGTTCCAGGTGCTGGTGCCGGCGGTGGCGATGCGGCTGTGGGCCGAGGAGCGCCGCAGCGGCACGCTGGAGCTGCTGCTGACGCTGCCGGTCGGCCGCGGCGCGGCCATGTTCGGCAAGTTTCTCGCCGCCTGGGCCTTCATCGCGCTGGCGCTGGCACTGACGTTTCCGCTGTGGCTGACGGTCAACTACCTCGGCCATCCGGACAACGGCGCGATCCTCGCCGCCTACTGCGGCAGCCTGCTGCTGGCCGGCGCGCTGCTGGCGATCGGCACCGGCCTGTCGGCGGCGACGCGCAGCCAGGTGGTGGCCTTCATCCTGACCGAGGTGGTCGGACTGGGCTATCTGCTGGCCGGGCACCGGCTGGTGCTGGGCTTGGTGCAGGGCTGGCTTCCGCCCGGCGTGGCGGATGCGCTGGCCGGTTTCAGTTTCATCAGCCATTACGAGGCGATCGCGCGCGGCGTGCTCAACGCCGACGACGTCGCGTTTTTCGTGCTGACCATCGTCTGCTGGCTGGGTGCCGGCGTGCTGCTGCTCGAACTGACCGAGACCGGCTGAGATGCGCCTGTCGCGCCGCCTCGCCGCTCTGATCGCGCTGCTGGCGCTGGCGGTGCTGTACGTCTCGCTGGTGCTGGTCTGCGCGCGCACGCTGCGCGGCGTGCAGGCGGATCTGACCGCGGGCCATGTCTACACGCTGGCGCCGGGCACGTTGCGCATCGCCGGCTCGCTGCACGAACCGGTCGACCTGTATTTGTACTTTTCGCGTCACGCCGCGCGCGACCTGCCGCAGCTGCGCGCCTACGCCCAGCGCGTCGAGCTGCTGCTGCGCGACATCGCCGCGCACGCGCACGGGCGCATCCGCATCCGGGTGATCGATCCGGCGCCTTACTCGACTGCCGAAGAGCGCGCACAGGCGCTGGGACTGACGCCGGTGCCGGGCGGTGTCAACGGCGAGCGCATCTTCTTCGGCATCGCCGGCACCAACGCCACCGATGGCGTGCAGGTGATTCCGTTCCTGCAGCGCGACAAGGAGTCGTTTCTCGAATACGACGTCGCGCGCATGATCCAGCAGCTCGACCAGCGGGAGCGCCCGGTGATCGGGCTGATCAGCAGTCTGCCCGTGCTGGGCGGCGGCCCCGGCGCGGCACCGCCGTGGACGGCGTTCCGCCAGCTCGGACAGCTGTTTCGCGTGCGTCCGCTGGACACGGCGACGCTGAACGCGATACCCGCCGACGTCAAGGTGCTGCTGCTGGTGCAGCCGACCGGTCTGGGGCCCGCCGCGCAGCGCGCGATCGATCGCTACGTGCAGCAGGGCGGCCACGTGGCGCTGTTCATGGACCCCGACCCCGAGAGCATTGCGCCGGACGGCGCGCAGGCCAGTGCGCAGGCGACGGCGACGGCGATGGCGCCGCTGCTGGCAGCGTGGGGGGTCGCCTATGATCCCGCTCGCGTGGTGCTGGACAGCAGCCTGGCGCAGGCCATCAGCATCGATCCCGCCGGTGCGCCGGTGCGCGATCCGGCGGTGCTCGGACTGGGCCGCGGCGAGCTCAATCGCGATGACGTGATCACGGCCGGCCTCAGCAGCATCAACGTCTCCAGCGCCGGGAGTCTGGAGCTCAGCGAACGCGCCCGCACGCGCCTGGAGCCGCTGCTGCAGTCCAGCGGCGAGTCCGAGCAGGCGCCGGTGGCTGCAGTGCTGGCCGCAGGCGATCCGTCGACGCTGCTGGACGGCTTCCAGCCCGGCGGCGAGCGCTATGTGATTGCCGCGCGCCTGACCGGCGCTTTGCCGGCCGCGTTTGCCGACGATGCCCCTGCTGCGCACGCGCCGCAGCGGCCGGGCGAAGTGCTGCTGGTTGCCGATACCGATCTGCTCAGCGATCGGCTGTGGGTGCAGCTGATGCCGTTTCTCGGCCAGACCATCGCCAATCCCTTCGCCAACAACGGCGATTTTTTCCTCAACGCCATGGACAACCTGGCCGGGTCGTCGGCGCTGATCTCGATCCGCGGTCGCGCGCTCGCGGCACGGCCCTTCACCCGCGTCGAAGCGCTGCGGCGCGAGGCCGAGGCGGCCTTCAGCGCCAAGCAGTTCGAACTGCAGCAGCAGCTCAGCGACACCGAGCGCCGCCTGGCCGATCTCGAGCAGGTGCGCAATGCCGGCGGCGAATCCACCCTGACGCCGGCGCAGCGCAGCGAGATCGAGGCCTTCACCCGCCGCCGCGCCGAGATCCGCCGCCAGCTGCGCGAAGTGCAGCGCTCTCTGGACGCGCGCATCGACCGGCTGGGCGAACGCCTGAAGCTGATCAACATCGTGCTGATGCCGATGCTGGTCAGCCTGTTCGCGCTGGCCTGGGCCGTCCTGTGCGCGTGGCGGCGTCGGCGCTGGCGCTGGCGGAGCGACGGGCGATGAGCCCGCGCGCGCTGCTGGCGCTGATCGCCGCTGCCCTGCTGGCGCTGTTGGCCGCGGTGGCGGTCGAGCACGCCGCGTCGCAGCGACGCGTGCCCGGAGTGGCCGGCACCCGCCTGCTGCCGGGGCTGGAGTCCGCGATCAACGCCGTCTCCGGCCTGCAATTGGTGGGTGCCGGCGCACGTCCGCTGGTCACGCTGCGGCGTACCGCGCAGGGCTGGGCGGTCGCGCAGACCGACGCGCCGGCCGACCCGGCGCGGGTGCGCGGCTACCTGCTGCGGCTGGCGCGCGCGCGCGTCATCGCCGGCAAGACCCGCGATCCGTCGCTGTATGCCGCGATCGGCGTGGCCACCATCCGCGACGCCGGCGCCGGCGCCGGCGGCGTCGAGCTGCGTCTGCACGGCATTACGCCATGGCCGGCGCTGCTGATCGGCCGCTATGACTCGCGCCTGGACGGCACCTTCGTGCGCCCCGCAGGCAGCGCAGAAAGCCTGTTGGTCGCAGGCGATCTGACGCCGCCGCGGGTACCGGCCGCCTGGATGCCGCACCCGCTGCTGAGCATCGCGTCCGACGCGGTGCAGGCGCTGGCCGTGAGCGATGCCGGCGGCGCCAGCTACGTTCTGGACCGCGACGCCGCTGGGCGTCTGATGGTGCGGCATGCGCCGCCCGGCGTGCAGGCCGCGGCGCGACGGGATCTGGTCGCCGGCGTGCTCGACGGCATCGACTACACTGCCGTCGAGCCGCTGATGACGCCGCCCGCGGACGCGCTGCGGGCGCGGGTCGAATTGCGCAACGGCATCATCATCGCGCTGCACGTGTGGCGTCCGACGCGGGCCGCCGCGCACGCGCGCGGCGTACTCACGGTGCAGGCGCCGCGCGGGGCCGCTCCGGCGCTGATGACACGCACCGCCGCGTTTGCCGCCTGGCTGCAGGGACGCACCTGGGTGCTCGCGCCCGGCACCTGGTCGCTGCTCAGCGGATCGCTGCAACCCGGCATGCCGATGCCTGCGCCGGCGGCATCGGCCGCGGCGCCCGCTGCCGCAGCCAGCAGCGCCGCAACGCCGTCGATGATCAGCGACGGAGGCCGCGGATGAAATCCGCGAATGCATGGCCCGCTATCGTGGCCGCTGCCGGCGCCAGCGCCGTGCTGTTGGGCGCGTTCGGTGCGCATGCGCTGAGTGGGCGACTGGACGCACAGGCCATGAGCGTCTGGCATACCGCAGTCGATTACCAGTTCTGGCATGCGCTGGCATTGGCGGTGGCCGCGTTTGCGGCGCCGTCCGGGCGGGAGCGGGCGATCGCCCTGCGCGCGTTCGGTCTCGGCATCGTGTTTTTTTCCGGCAGTCTGTATGCGCTCGCGCTGGGCGCGCCGCACTGGATCGGCGCGATCACTCCGCTGGGCGGCCTCGCCTTCATCGTCGGCTGGGTTGCACTGGGGCTGGCGCTGCGCGCACGCGCGACCGGCTGAGACGTCTGGCGGCGGCGCCGGGTCGCCGCCACAATCGCGCATCTGCCGGGGGAGCCGCCATGCCTGCCAACGCCGCCATCGCGCGCGGATTCGATCTCGACGCCGCACGCGCCCATCTGGCGCGGCGCGATCGCCGGCTGGCGTCGTGGATGTGCCGCATCGGTCCGCTCGAGTTCGATTTCCGGCGTCCGTTCGATCCGGTCGACGCGCTGGCGCGCTCGATCCTGCACCAGCAGCTTGCGGGCAAGGCCGCCGCGACGATCACCGCGCGCGTGGTCGCGCTGATGCCGCGGCGCGGACGCATCGATCCGGCCGGCATCGCAGCCTTGGCCGACGATGCACTGCGCGCGGCGGGCGTGTCGCGCAACAAGATTGCCGCCTTGCGCGACCTGGCCGCCAAGGCCGATGCCGGCATCGTGCCGAACACGCGCCAGTTGGCGCGCATGTCCGACGCCGCGATCATCGAGCACCTGACCCAGGTGCGCGGCATCGGTCGCTGGACCGTGGAGATGATGCTGATGTTCCGGCTCGGGCGCCCTGACGTGCTGCCGGTCGACGATCTCGGCGTGCGCATGGGCGCGCAGATCGTGCACGGGTTCGAGGATCTGCCTGCGCCGCGCGTGCTGACCTCGTTCGGCGAGCGCTGGGCCCCCTATCGCACGCTGGCGGGGTTCTACCTGTGGCGGGTGGTCGAAGCGACCCGCGCCGCTTCGCGCGCCGGTGCCGGCGCATGAGTGTCGAGTCGCTGCTCGGCGACTTCCGCGCCAGCGCCGCCAGCGCCGGCGTGCCGGCCGCCTACGCCGGACTGCAGCGCACGCTCGGCGCCGCGTCGCTGACGGCCGACGACTGGCTGCAGCTGGGCGAAGGGCTGCTGCGCGCCGGCGTGCCGGGCGTGGCGGCGGCGATCGCCGAGCGCGGCCTCGACCAGCATGTGCATGCCCATGCCCTGCGCGTGCTGTTCGGCAATGCGCTGCGCCTGGCCGGCGAACGCGCCGGCGCCGAGCGCGAACTGCGTGCCGTGCTGGCCGCCGAGCCCGGTCACCGTCAGGCGGCGGTATCGCTGGCGCACCTGCTGCGCGAGCTGGGGCGCCACCAGGCGGCCGGCGAGGCGATGCTGCTGCCATGGCGCGACGATGCGCCGCTGCGTGAGGACGCGCTGGCGACGATCGGCTTTCTGCGCGAGTGCGGCCTGACCCGGCGCGCCTTCGAGATCGCCGGCACCGCGCTCAAGGCGCATCCGGGCGACGCCGCGCTGCATGCTCAGCTGGGCGAACTGGCGCTGGAGCTGGGCCGCTTCGAGCAGGCGCGCGCGCATCTGCGCGCCAGCCTGGACGCCGACCCCGCGCAGCCGGGATTGTGGGTGCGACTGGCGACGGCGCATCGCTTCCAGCGCCGCGACGAAGTGGACGTGATGCGCATCGCCGCATTCGCACAGCGGCGCGGCGCCAACGATCTTGCCGGCATCGCCGCGCATTTCGCGCTGGGCAAGATCGAGTCCGATCTCGGCGACACGGCCGCGGCCGTGCGCGCGCTGCGTGTCGGCAACGCGGCGATGCGCGCGCGGCTGGGCTGGTCGCGCGCCGGCTGGCAGGCCTTCGTCGAGCGCCAATGCCGGCTGCCGTCGCCGCAGCCGGTGGCGGCGACCCCGGAGCGCGGCTTCGTGCCGGTGCTGATCGTCGGACTGCCGCGTTCGGGCACGACGCTGGCAGCGACCCTGCTGGCGCGCCATCCGGCGGTGCGCGGGCGCGGCGAGCTCAACTGGCTGGCCGGCCTCGCCACGCACGTCGAGAGTGCGGGCCGCGATGCGGACGCGCTGGTGCGGGCGTCGGCGCTGTACGCCGCGCAACTGCGCAGCGACGACGCGCCCGCGCGCTGCTGCATCGACAAGAACCCGCTCAACTTTCGGCATCTCGGGCACGCCGCCGCGCTGCTTCCGGGCCTGCGCGTGATCCATTGCCGGCGCGATCTGCGCGACACCGCGCTGTCGCTGTGGCAGCAGATGTTCGCGCACGAGGACAACGCCTACGCCTACGACTTCGCCGACATCGCCGCCTACGCGGCGGGCTATCGGCGCCTGATGCAGCACTGGCAGGACGTGCTCGACGTGCCGCGGTTCGAACTCGACTACGAGGCGTTGGTTGCCGACAGCGAAGCCGTGCTGGCGCGGCTGCATGCGTTCCTCGGGCTGGAGCCGGATGCGACCGGCGCGGCGGCGCCGCAGCCGATCCGGACCGCCAGCGTCTGGCAGGCGCGGCAGAAAGTCCATGCCGGCTCGGTGGGTCGCTGGCATGCCTGGGCGCCGCACCTGCCCGAGCTCGAGGCCGCCTTCGCGCAGGCATGAGCGATCCCGCACCGGTGCGGTGGCGCGGACTCGCGCACGCCCTGCAACCTGCGGTTTGGCACCGTTTCACGATGGAGTGTTCAGGCCGAGCGCCGGCATGGCCGGCGCGGGGATGAACTTCGGCCGCCGCCGCCGGTCCGAATCCCGTAGCGTAGACTGCGCCGCACGCTGCTGCGCAACACACCTCGGGAGAGTTTCGATGGCTTCAGGCAATCCGGTCCTGCGACCCAACAGCTTCAGCGGCCTCGCCGTCAGCGGCGAACGCATGACGATCAACGGCACCATCGGCAAGACCGGCATCCTGCTGGCGCTGCTGGTGATCACCGCCGGCTGGACCTGGCAGCAGTTCGCCACGGTGCTGGCGGCGTCCGGCGCCAACGCGGCGCAGGCGGCGGTCGCGCCGTACATGATCGGCGGCCTGATCGTCGGCTTCGTGCTGGCGCTGGTGTCGGTGTTCGCCAAGCGCTGGATCGCGATCACGGCGCCGCTGTATGCGTTGGCCCAGGGTTTCGCGATGGGCGGCATTTCGGCGATCTTCGAACTGCGCTATCCCGGCATCGTGCTGCAGGCGGTGGCGCTCACCACCGGCACGCTGGCGGTGATGCTGCTGATCTATCGCAGTGGCCTGATCAAGGTCACCGACAAGCTGCGCATGGGCATCGTCGCCGCCACCGGCGGCATCATGCTGGTGTACCTCGCCGACATGGCGATGGGCTTCTTCGGCGCGCACATCCCGCTGATCAACGGCAGCGGCCCGTTCGGCATCGGCTTCAGCCTGCTGGTGGTGGGCATCGCCGCGTTCAACCTGCTGCTCGACTTCGACCTGATCGACCGCGCCGCCGCCGAGGGCGCGCCGCGCAACATGGAGTGGTACGGCGCCTTCGGCCTGATCGTCACCCTGGTCTGGCTGTACCTGGAGATGCTGCGCCTGCTGTCCAAACTGCAGCGGCGCTGAGCTGTTCGGCCACCGGGTCCGCCGGACGTGACGAGGGTCAGGCGCCGGTTTTGACCAGCGTCCGCGATGCACACGCCCGCGCGCGCGAATCCATCACCCGCCGCCACAGCGGCGGGATCAGCGCCAGCACGAACATGCTCGCGTAGCCGGCGGGCAGCTGCGGGCTGTCCTCGTGGTGCAGCAGTGCTGGGATAGCGGCGGCGCGCGTGGGCGTGGTGATCGGAGTGGCGCTGCAGCTCGGACCGCAGCCAGCTGGTGTAGCGCTGCGAGGCATTCCACGAGATCGATCAGTGGCACCACGCCGATCAGAGGATGCGCGGCTCCGGTTCCAGCTCGACTCCGAAACGCGCGCGTACGCCGGCCTGCACGCGCTGCGCCAGCGCCCACAGCTCGGCGCCGCGGGCCTGGCCGTGATTGACCAGCACCAGCGCGTGGCGATTCGAAATACCCGCATCACCTTCACGCAAACCCTTGAAACCGCAAGCTTCGATCAACCACGCCGCCGACAGCTTGGCGTGACCTTCCGAGCCCGGCCACGAAGGCAACGCCGGATGTCCGTGCTTCAGGGCCTCGGCCTGGGCCAGCGGCACGACCGGGTTCTTGAAGAAGCTGCCGGCATTGCCGATCACCGCGGGGTCGGGGAGTTTTCGCGTGCGCAGGCGCAGCACCGCCTCGGCGACATGGAAAGGCGCCGGCTGCGTCACGCCCATCGCCGCCAGCTCCTCGCGCACGCCGGCATAGTCGAGGCGCAGCGCGCGCGCGCGCGGCAGAGCAAACACGACCGCGGTGATCAGCCAGCGGTCGGGCGCGCGCTTGAAGATTGAATCGCGATAGGCAAAGTCGCAGGCGCCGCGGTCGAGTGTGACCGCACGCTGCGACTCCCGATCCCAGA
>JAJYMF010000334.1 GCA_021787175.1 Pseudomonadota bacterium
GTTCATCCACACCGCCACCCTGCTGCACGATGACGTCGTCGACGACTCCGCGCTGCGGCGCGGACGCAAGACCGCCAACGCGGTCTGGGGCAACGCCGCCAGCGTGCTGGTCGGCGATTTCCTGTACTCGCGTTCGTTCCAGCTGATGGTCGAACTGGACGACATGCGCGTGATGCGCATCCTCGCCGACACCACCAACGCCATCGCCGAGGGCGAGGTGCTGCAGCTGCTGCACATCGGCAACCCGGACACCGACGAGGCCGACTACCTGCGCGTGATCGAGCGCAAGACCGCGGTGCTGTTCGCCGCCGCGACCGAGCTGGGCGGCGTGCTGGCCGGGCTGCCGGCCGCGCAGGAGCAGGCGCTGCGCCGCTACGGCATGGAGCTGGGCTTCGCGTTCCAGATCGCCGACGACCTGCTGGATTTCGTCGCCGACAGCAGCACGCTCGGCAAGAACGTCGGTGACGACCTTGCCGAGGGCAAACCCACGCTGCCGGTGATCTACGCCCTGCAGAGCGCCGCGCCCGCGCAGGCTGCGGCATTGCGCCGCGCTATCAGCTCGGGCGGGCTGGAGTCGCTGGACGCGATCGTGGCCGCGCTGCGCGACTCGGGCGCGATCGAGCGCACCCGCGAACGCGCCCGTCGGCATGCCGCCGCCGCGCACGCGGCGCTCGCCGCGCTGCCCGCCTCGCCCTGGCGCGAGGCGCTGGCGACGCTGGCCGACTACGCCGTCGAACGCACCTCCTGAGTGCTGATCACGGCTTGCCGGCGAAGGCATCGTCCAGCCACACGTGCATGAACTGATAGGCGCGCTTCGCCACCGGCGGGTCGTAGACGCAGTTGGGCGCCGGCTTCTGCGCCGCCTCGGTGAAGCAGTGCACGGCGCCGCCGAAATCGACGATCGCCCAGCGCTTGACGCCACCCGCGCGCATTTCCTGCTCGAACGCGGCGCGCGCGGCCGGCGGAACAGACGTGTCCTCATCGCCGGTCAGCACCAGGACCTCGGCCTTGATGTGCTTCGCCAGCGCCGGATCGTCGGTCGAGAGGATGCCGTGGAAGGTGACCACCGCGGCGACGTCCGCGCCGGCACGGGCCAGATCCAGCACCGCCGAGCCGCCGAAGCAGAAGCCGATGGCCGCGATGCGCGCCGGATCGATCGGCGCATGGCCTTCCTGCGCGCGCAGCTCGGCCAGCGCCTTGACCATCCGCGCCCGCATCAGCGCGCGATCCGCATACAGCGGCTTGACCGCGGCCTGCGCCTGTCCGGTGTTCGCCGGGCGCACCCCTGCGCCGTACAGGTCGGTCAGCAGGATCACGTAGCGGCGGCCGGCGATCATCTCGGCCTTGGCGATGGCGTCGGCGTTGACACCGTACCAGTTGGGCACCATCACCAGGCCGGGGCGCGGCGCGGTCACGGCATCGTCATAGACCAGCACGCTGCGGAAGGTGGTGCCGTCGAGGGTCCAGGTGACGGGGCGCGCGACCATCGCGGCGCGGGCGGCGCCGGCAACCAGCAGCAGACCGAACAGGGCGACGAAACGACGCATCGGCGTACTCCTCCTGCAGGGAATGGACGTGGCGCACGAGCTTACGCCTGCAGAGCGTTTCGACAGAAAGCCCGGTTATGCTCGCCGCTCCCCGAGCCGGAGTACCGTCATGCGTCGTCTGCCTCTCGTCTTTGCCGCCGTGGCCGGATTCGCCATCAGCGCGGTCGCGCTGGCCGCCATCAAGCCCGACACCGCGGTCGCCTACCGGCAGGGCGTCTATCACGCGATCCTCTGGAACTTCGTGCCGATGAGCGACATGGTGCGCGGCAAGGCGCCGTGGAATCAGGCCGAATTCGCCAAGCGCGCCGAGCGCGTCAGTTTCTACAGCCAGCAGTTGCTGGAAGGCTTCCCGCCGGGCTCGCTGACCGGCCGCAGCGAGGCCAAGCCGGGCATCTGGAAACACTGGCCGGACTTCGAGACCAAGATGCAGGCGTTCGAGAATGCCTCGGCCGCGCTGGCGCAGACGGCCCGCGGCACGGACGAGGCCGCGACCAAGGCCGCGTTCGCCAAGACCGCCGAGACCTGCAAGTCCTGCCACGACAAATACCGCAAGGAAGACTGAGCAGCACTCGCTGTCCGTCCGCGATGGACGGGTCAGCGGCTCACGGCAATCCCGCGGCGTGCGCGGCCAGCCGGCGCTTGAGCGCGGGCAGTCGGTCCAGCGCACGCATGCCGAATCCGCGCAACGCCGCCCACGGTTCGGCATCGATCGCGAACACGCGGGCGATGGCGTCAAAGCCATAAGCGTCGAGCGTGTCGGCGCTGCGCCGGCGGCGAGCATAGCGGCGCAGGACGGAATCGGCGCCGATGTCGGTACCGGCATCGCGTGCGGCGCCCAGCACGGCGACCAGCTCGGCCACGTCGCGCAGGCCCAGATTGACGCCCTGCCCCGCCAGCGGATGCACGGCGTGCGCGGCGTCGCCCAGCAGCAGCAGGCGGGTCGCGGCGAAGCGTTCCGCCAACCCCAATCGCAGTGCAAACGCCGCGCGCGGCGTAGTCGCGCGCACGCGGCCGAGACGGAAATCGCTGCCGACGCCGACCGCGGCGCAAAAATCCGCATCGTCCAGCGCCAGCACGCGCGCCGCCTCGGCCTCCGGCAGCGACCACACCAGCGAGACGCGACCGTCGGCCAATGGCAGCAGTGCCAGCGGCCCGCCGGGCAGGAAACGCTGCCAGGCGGTGTCGGCATGCGGGCGCTCGACGTCGAGATGCGCGACCACCGCGCGCTGGCCGTAGTCGCGGCCGCGGCTGGCGATGCCGGCCGCGGCGCGCAGCGGCGAATCGCGACCGTCGGCGGCGATCAGCAGCCGCGCCGCCAGCGTGCTGCCGTCGTCCAGGGGGACCCGCACGCGACCGCCCTCCGGCGCCGGTGCGCCGACCGCCACCGGCGCGCGGCATTCGACGCCGGCGGCCGCCAGCGCCTGCCACAGACTGGCCTGCACCAGGTTGTTCTCGACGATCCAGCCCAGTTCGTTGCGATCGAGCAGCGCGGCGTCGAAGCCGAACTCGGCGCCGCTGGCGGCGTCCCACACGCGCATCGCGCGGTAGGGCGAAACGCGCGCCGCGACGATCGCCGACCACACGCCCAGCCGATCGAGCAGCTGCGCCGAGGACGGCGCCAGCGCCACCACGCGCAGATCCGGCGGTGCGGCCGGCGACCACGCCGGCGGGCGCTGACGATCCAGCAGCGCCACCGCGAAGCCGGCCTGCGCCAGGGCCAGTGCCGCCGCCGCACCGGACATGCCGCCGCCGGCCACCACGGCGTCGAGCGGACGCCGCGCACTCACGGCCCGCGCTCCAGCACCGCGCGCGGTGGCTGGCCGCGAAAGCCCATGCCGCGACGGACGATCGCGCGGCGCAACGGCGGCAATGCGTCGGCCGCGAGCAGTGCCAGCGACGCCAGCGGTCGCAGCGCCGGTTCCGCCAGGCCGCCCAGGCGCACCAGCCCATGGCTGGCGCGCGCGGTGCCGTCACGATCCGCCGCGCGCTGCGCGGCGTAGGCGGCGAGCCGGTCGGGCGCGCCCGGATCGGCCGCCCCGGCGACGTGTTCGGCCAGCGTCAACGCATCGCGCAGGCCGAGGTTGAAACCCTGCGCGCCGACCGGATGCAGGGTCTGTGCGGCGTTGCCGATCAGCACCGCGCGCGGTGCGATCAGCGACTGGGCGAGCACACCATGGATCGCATAGGCATGGCGCCGCCCCGGACGCGTCAGGCGTCCGACCCGCGCACCGAAGCGCGCCTGCGCCAGGGCGAGATAACCGCCATCGTCCAGTGCCGCCACGGCAGCGGCGTCCGTCGCAGGAACGCTGAGCACCAGTCCGGCGCGACCCTGCGGCAGCGGCAGCAGCGCGGTCGGACCATCGTCGCCGAAGCGCTCGTAGGCGCAGCCGTCGAGCGCCTTCTGCGGCGTCAACGTGCACACGAACAGGGTCTGCGCGTAGTCAAGGGTCGTCGCGGCAATACCCAGCGCCGCGCGCGCACCCGATTGCGTGCCGTCGGCGCCGACCAGCAGCCGCGCCTGCAGCGTGCGCTCGCCGTCCGCCGTCGCCAGCCGCGCATGCCAGCCTTCACCGCTGCGCTCGAGTCCGACCACGGTCGCGGGCGCCAACCGCGTCAGTCGCGTGCAGGCAGCGAGTCGCGCCAGCAGTGCGGCGCCCAGCGCACGCGCCGGCAGGGTGTGGCCGAAACTGTCCAGACCCTGTTCGGCGGCGTCGAGCCGGGTCGCGCCCAAGGCGCCGGCGCGGCTGACGTGGACGCGACGGATCGGCGCGGCTTCGGGCGCCGCCAGCGGCCACACGCCCAGCGCGGCCAGACCGTTGACGGTGGCGCGCGCCAGCGCCAGGTTGCGCTCGTCGTAACCCGGATGGGCATCGGCGCGCGGCGGCGCGCTCTCGACCAGGGTGGCGGCGACGCCCGCGGCATCCAGCGCGATCGCCAGACTGGCGCCGACCAGCCCGCCGCCGACGATCAGGATCTCGGTGGACTCGATCATCCCCGGATCATACGCGTCGCGACTAAGATGCCGCATGCCCTGCGACTTCCCATGCAGCTGATCCTGGTCCGCTGCGGCCGCGCCGAAGCGCCGGCCGGCACGCTGCGCGGCCAGGCCGACCTGCCGCTGGCGGTGGACGGCTTCACCGCGATGCAGCGGCTGGCGACGCATTGGAGCGGCGCGGCGCCGCGGTTCCTGTTCTGCTCCGATCAACGCCGCGCGCTGCAGAGCGCGCAGGTGCTGGCGGGGCGTTTCGCGCTGGAGCCGCTGGCCGACGCGCGCCTGCGCGAACTCGATCTCGGCCGCTGGAATGGGCTCAACTTCGCCCAGGCCGCCGCCGCCGCGCCGCAGGACTGGCAGTGCTGGAACGCCGACTGGCAGCACCACGCCCCGCCCGAGGGGGAGACCTATGCACAGCTGCAGGCCCGGGTGCGCACCTGGCTGGATGCCGTGTTCGGCACCGCCGCGCACGACGATCGCGTGCTGGCGGTCACGCACGAGGGCAGCATCCGCGCCCTGCTCTGCCACGCGCTCGGACTCGAACTCCCGCAGGCGCGCACGCTGCGCGTGGATTGCGCCAGCGTCAGCGCGATCGCGTTCCGCGGCGGACGCTTTGAAGTATCCTATTTGAATTGCCCGCAGTTCCTTTCCGATTGAGGTTCCGTCCGATGCAGCCTGCCGTTGCGGCCCGCCGCTTTTCGCCCCGCTTCCTGGTGCTGACCGGGATGATCGCGCTGGCGATCGGCGTGCGCCTGCTGATCCACTTCGTGCCCGGCGTGCTGCCGTGGAACTTCACGCCGGTCGAGGCGATGGGGCTGTTCGGCGGCGCGTATTTCAGCTCGCGCCGCGACGCCTTCCTGGTGCCGCTGGCGGCGATGGCGCTGTCGGACCTGATCATCGGCCTGCATCCGCTGATCCCGGTGGTCTACGCCTGCATCGCCGGCAGCGTGCTGCTCGGCTTCGGCCTGGCGCAGCGACTGAGCGTACTGCGCGTGGCCGCCGCCGCGATCGCCAGCGCGACCGGGTTCTATCTGATCACCAACTTCGCGGTCTGGGCGACCTCGGCGATGTATCCGCACAACGCGGCCGGCCTGATCGCCTGCTACGTCGCCGGCCTGCCGTTCTATCCGGCGACGCTGGCCGGCACGCTGGTGTGGAGCGGCGTGCTGTTCGGCGGCTACGCGCTGCTGGAGCGGCGTTGGCCGGCGCTGACTGCGCCGCCGCAGGCGGCCTGAGCGGCGCGCGCCGCGTGGGCAACCGTCTCTCGAAGATCTACACCCGCACCGGCGACGACGGCAGCACCGGACTGGGCGACGGCACCCGCGTGCCGAAGGACGCCGCCCGCGTCGCCGCCTACGGCACCCTCGACGAACTCAACAGCGTGCTCGGCATGGTGCTCGCCTGCGCCGACGTGCCGGCACCGCTGCGCGCCGAGATCGCGCGCATCCAGCACACCCTGTTCGACCTCGGCGGCGAACTGTGCATCCCCGGCATGGCGCTGGTGGACGACGCCGATGTGACGTGGCTGGAGCAGACGCTGGACCGCCACAACCAGGGCCTGCCGGCGCTGAAGGACTTCATCCTGCCCGGGGGCGGCATGGCGGCGGCGACCTGCCATCTGGCGCGCACCGTGTGCCGCCGCGCCGAGCGCGAGGCGGTGGCGCTGGCGCACGCCGAACCGGTGCGCGCCGAGGCGCTGCGCTATCTCAACCGTCTTTCCGATCTGCTGTTCGTTTACGCCCGCGTGCTGGCGCGCGCCGGCGGCCACGGCGAGGTGCTGTGGCAGCACGCGCGCCGCCGGGACGGCTGATGCTGCGGCTGTATACCCACGCCGCCTGCCTCGAGCACCGGCCGGGCCCCGGCCATCCCGAATCGCCGGCTCGCCTGCAGGCGGTGCTGGCGGCGCTGGATCAGGACCGCTTTGCCGCCCTCGATCGCGTCGAGGCGCCGCGCGCGACGCTGGAGCAGCTGGCGCGCGTGCACAGCAGCGCGCACATCGAGCGCGTGTTCGCCGCCGCGCCGCAGGACGGGCTGACGCGCCTGGACGCCGACACCGCGATGTCGCCCGGTTCGCTGGAGGCCGCGCTGCGCGCCGCCGGCGCGGTCTGCGCCGCGGTGGATGCGGCGCTCGCGGACACCGCGCCGCGCGCGTTCTGCGCGGTGCGCCCGCCCGGCCATCACGCGACCCGCGACGCGGCGATGGGCTTCTGCCTGTTCAACAGCGTCGCCGCCGGTGCCGCGCAGGCGCTGGCCGCGCACGGGCTGAGGCGCGTCGCGGTGGTCGATTTCGACGTCCACCACGGCAACGGCACCCAGGACATCTTCGCGCGCGAGCCGCGCGTGCTGTACGTATCCTCGCACCAGATGCCGCTGTATCCGGGCAGCGGCGACCGCAGCGAATGCGGCGTCGGCAATATCGTCAACGCACCGCTGCCGCCGGGTACCGGCTCCGGGGAATTTCGCGCGCAGTGGCACGAGGCGCTGCTGCCGCGCATCGCCGCCTTTCGCCCGCAGCTGATCCTGGTCTCGGCCGGCTTCGACGCGCACCGGCTCGATCCGCTGGCCAATCTCGATCTGGACGCCGAGGACTACGCCTGGCTGACCCGGCGCCTGGCCGAACTCGCCGACGCGCACGCCGGCGGCCGACTGGTGTCGAGCCTCGAAGGCGGCTACAGCCTGACGGCGCTGCGCACCAGCACCGCCGCGCATGTCGCCGCACTGATGGGCTGATCGCGCGACCCGCAACGGCCCTCGCCGCGAGCGTGGCGCGCACGACCCGCGCATGCCGTCGGCCGCGGCTTTCTGCTAGTTTTGCATGCCACGTCCGCAGGGGGTTTCGGTGCCGCGTCGTCCCGTTGTTCTGCCGCCGCGACGGCTGCTCGCGCTGGCGGTCGCCCTCGCCGCGGCCGCGCCGCTGCACGCCGCCGACCTCGCCGCCCGGACCGACTGCCCGCTGGGCAGCATCCTGTGCCCGAAGCCGGCGCTGGACTACTCGCAGTGCCCGGTCAATCCGCTGATGGCGGATTACGTGCAGGGCCTGCCCGCCGCCGGCGACCGCGCCGACGCGCCGACCGACATCCGCGCGGCGCGATCCGACAGCAGCAACGGCAGCGAGTACACGCTGACCGGCAACGTCGCCCTGCAGCGGCTGGACCAGCTGCTGCGCGCCGACCGCATCGACTACGACCGCGACAGCACGGCCTACGCCGCCAGCGGCAACGTGCGCTACCAGGACCACGCGCTGCTGCTGCGTGCGAGCAGCGTGCGCGGCACCACCACGCCCGATCGCGCCGCGGCGCGCAACGTGCAGTACTTGCTGCTCGCCGCGCACGGCAACGGCACTGCCCAGGCCGCGGAGGTGCTGGACCGCGAACGCAGCGCCTACACCGATGCCATCTACAGCACCTGCGATCCGCGTCACCGGCTGTGGGAGATGTCCGCCCGGCGCATCGACATCGACAGCGCGACCGGCATCGGTCGCGCCCGCGACGTCAGCATGCGCATCAAGGGCGTGCCGTTTTTCTGGTGGCCGTATCTGCGCTTTCCGGCCAACGGCCAGCGCATGAGCGGCCTGCTGGCGCCGAGTTTCGGCGTCTCCGGGCACTCGGGCTTTTTCCTGCGCCTGCCCTACTACCTCAACCTGGCGCCCAACTACGACGCCACCGTGATCCCGCAGATCTACGGCAGCCGCGGCGCGATGCTGGGCGGGCAGTTCCGCTATCTCACCGCGTCCAGCAACGGCACCATCAATGCCGACTACATGGCCCACGACCGCGTGACCGGCGGCCGGCGCTGGTCGCTGCAGACCCAGGACAGCACCGCGCTCGGCAACGGCTGGTCGTTCAGCGCCGACATCAACCGCGTCAGCGACAGCCGCTACTTCGAGGACTTCGGCAACAGCCTGACCCTGGCCGCGACCAGCCTGCTGGGCTCCAGCGCCTATCTCTACGGCAGCGGCAGCTGGTGGAACGCGTCGCTGGGCATCGACACCTTCCAGCTGACCGATCCCACCCTGCCCTACGCCGCGCTGCCGTACGCGCGGCTGCCGCGCGCCACCTTCAACGCCGACCTGCCGCTGGCCGGCCCCCTCGAGTTCGGCCTGCGCAGCGAGGCGGTGGCGTTCCGCAAGCGCAACGCGCTGCAGGGCGACCGCCTCGACCTGTATCCCTATCTGGCGCTACCGCTGCAGGGCGCGGCGTGGTTCGTGCGGCCGGAACTGGGCTACCGCTACACCACGTATCAGTTGCAGCAGTCCGCCAACAGCAGCCCCGATCGCGGACTGCCCATCGGCAGCGTGGATGCGGGCCTGGTGTTCGACCGCGACGTGCACCTGTTCGGCAACGACTATACGCAGACCCTGGAGCCGCAGGCCTATTACCTTTACGTCCCCTACCGCAACCAGAACAACCTGCCGGTGTTCGACACCCAGCCGCTGACCTTCGACTACTGGCAGATGTTCAGCAGCAACACCTACTCCGGTGCCGACCGCCAGATCAACGCCGACAACCTGACGCTGGCACTGACCTCGCGCCTGCTCGATGCGGGCGGCGTCGAGCGGCTGTCGGCCAGCCTCGGCGAGATCCTCTATTTCACTCCGCAGCGGGTCACCCTGCCGGGCATGCCGGCCACCGACTACAGTCGCTCCAGCTACGTCGGCACGCTGAGCGTGGCGCTGTCGCCGGACTGGCGCCTCGACGTCGCCCAGCAGTACGACCCCAACGCGCAGCGCATGACCGTCTCCACCGTCGGCGTGCAGCGCCGCATCGGCGGCGACGGCGTGTTCAACTTCGCCTACCGCTACCGCCGCGGCCTGCTCGACCAGTACGACGTCTCCGCGCTGTGGCCGCTGAGCCCGAGCTGGAGCCTGGTCGGCCGCTGGAACTATTCCCTGCGCGACCGCCGCACGCTGGAGTCGCTGGCCGGCGTGGAGTGGGACAGCTGCTGCATGGCGGTGCGCGTGGTGGCGCGCCACTACGTGCGCGACTACGCCGGCGACACCACCAACGCGATCATGTTCGAGGTCGAGTTCAAGGGCCTCGGCGACGTCGGCCAGAAGACCGGCGATTTCCTGCGGCGTGCTATTCTCGGTTATCAATGATTTCCGCGCCTTGCGGCGCCCGGCCTCCCCCATGAAGCGACTCCACGCCCTCCTCCTGTCGGCGCTTGCGCTGGTCGTCTGCGGCAACGCGCAGGCCCAGCTGCTGCAGCCCGAGCAACCCCTCGACCGCATCGTTGCGGTGGTCAACGACGGCGTCATCCTGCAGAGCGAGCTCGACGGCGCCCTGGCGCAGGTCCAGCGCCAGTTCGCCGCCAATCCGCAGCAGCTGCCGCCCAGGCCGGTGCTCGAGCGCCAGGTGCTGGAACGGCTGATCCTGATGAAGCTGCAGGTGCAGCGCGCCGAGGAAAACGGCATCCGCGTCAGCGACACCGAAGTCGATGCCGCGGTCGCCAACATCGCCAGGCAGAACAAGATGACGCCCGACCAGCTGCAGCAGGCCATCGCGCAGCAGGGCGGCGACTACGCCGCATTCCGCAAGCAGATCGCCGACCAGATCCTGGTGCAGCGGCTGCGCGACGCGGTGCTGCAGGGCACCGTGCAGGTCACCGACGCCGAGGTCAACAACCTGCTCGACAGCCCGGCGTTCAAGGCCGGCGACGTCGAGCTGGCGCAGATCCTGATCGCGGTACCCGAGGCCGCGACGCCGGACCAGGTCGCCGCGGCGCAGGCTAAGGCCGCCGGCGTCGAGAAGGCGCTGGCCGGCGGGCTCGATTTCACCGCCGCCGCCATCCGCTATTCGCAGGCGCCGGATGCGCTCGAGGGTGGCAAGCTCGGCTGGCGTCGCGTCGACGAGCTGCCGACCCAGTTCGCCGACCTGATCCTGAAGATGAAACCCGGCGAGGTCACGCCGCCGCTGCGCAGCCCGGACGGTTTCCACATCATCAAGCTGGTCGCGCAGCGCGCGCCGCAAAAGCAGCTGATCACCGAGTATCACGCGCGGCAGATCCTGATCAAGACCTCCGAGCTGGTCAGCAGCGAGCAGGCGCAGCAGAAGATCGCCGCCATCCGCAAGCAGATCGTCGACGGCAAGGCCGACTTCTCGGTGCTGGCGAAGATGGACTCCGGCGACGACACCACCGCCAACGCCGGCGGCGACATGGGCTGGTTCCCCGCGGACCAGTTCGGCACCGTGGTGGCGCAACTGCTGCCGACGCTGAAGGACAACGAGATCTCGCAGCCGTTCCAGACGCCCCAGGGCTGGCACATCCTGCAGTTGCTCGGCAGCCGCCAGGTCGACCGCACCGAGGCGATGCAGCGCGAGCAGGCGCGGCAGGCCATCGGCAACCGCAAGGCCGAAGAGTCCTACAGCGACTTCCTGCGCGATCTGCGC
>JAJYMF010000231.1 GCA_021787175.1 Pseudomonadota bacterium
CTGGCGCGCTGGCCGGTGCCGGACGATCGGCTGCAGGCGGTGACCGCGGCGGACCTGCGGCATCTGCATGCGTTGGTCACGCAGCCGGTGCCGGAGAATCGCGCCGCCGCCATGGCGCGCGCCAACAACATCATGAATTATCTCTCGGTGGCGCAGGCACGCTGGCCAGCGCCGCCCCAGCCGGACATGGAGTCGCTCTGTGGCTGGTCGGTGCCCGATTGCCTTGGCTTCGTCGCCGGTCATCGCGCGGCGGTCGCGGCCGCATTGGCGCAGGCGGCGCTGCCACTGCATCGGGCGCAGCAGCTGACCCGGACGGATTTCCTGTGGAATGAATGGCCGCCCGATCCGCGTTACGGCGGCATGGGCAACGCATGGGTTTCGCCGCAGCCGGCGTGGCTGACCGCGCTTGCGGACCGCTTCGTCCGCGGCGAACGTGTCGCGGCGCTGACCGGCACCTGCACCGCGATCACCACCTGGCGGCGGTTGCATCAGGGCACCAACGATCTGTCCAATGCGCTGATTACCGCGAGGTACGTCAGCGACGACATCCGCCTGGCCGCAGCGATGCTGGCGCAGCTGCCGGCCGATACGCCGACGCCCGCGGCCTGCGCGCAGGCACTGCGGCCGGTCACCGCGGCCGATGTCGACAGTTGCGCCTGGGCCCAGCGGCAGCGGGCGACCTCGATGGCGATCGTCGATGGGATGATCGCCACGGGGCAGGCGCAGAAGGATCACACTTGGCTCTGGTTCGATCGCCGGCAGTCCCGGGCCTGGCTGGCCGAGATGTACGGCCCCTTGTGCCGGCCGTCGCTGGATGCGCGCCTGCTGGCCGATGATCCCGCGGCGGCCACGCTGCCGTCGCTGCTGCACCTCGACGTCGCGGGCTGCGTGAGCAACCTGATTCCCTGCGTCATGGATGCGATCGGCCGGTCGGGGCTGCGCTCGCTTTACAGTGACGAAATCCGGAAGACTGCCGACTACGCCGCCCACCTGCGCCTCGGCGCGGCGCTGCTGGCCCTGCGCGCGCCTCCCGCCGTCGCCGGACAAACCCTGGCGCAACGTTATGTCGCGCTGCCCGCGGCCATGCACAGTCCCGGTCACGCGTCCGGCGTCAGCGCCGACGGGCGCTCGCTGTACGTCGTCGACCGCTGGCACCCCTTCCGGCCCGACGCGCGTTTCGAGCTGCCGCTGCCGGTTGCGGCAGCGGCAGCGCGCTGAACGCCGCGATCAGTAGCCCGCGGCCAGGCCCGCCGAGCGGCGGCGATCGTTGGCACCTTCCAGCAGATGCGTCTCCGGATTGACCAGGATCGCCTCGTCGGCGCCCCAGGCCGGCACAATCTTGAACGCGTAGCCCATCTTTTCCAGCGCGGCCTGCGTCGCCGGGGTCAGATAGCCGGGCTCGACGAACACCTTGTCCGGATACCACTGCATGTGCACGCGCGGCGCATCGACCGCCTGCTGCATGTTCATCCCGAAATCGATGACATTGATCATGCTCTCCAGCGTGGTCGAGATGATCGTCGAGCCGCCCGGGCTGCCGGTGACCATGAACAGCCTGCCGTTCTTCAGCACCAGGCTCGGGGTCATCGACGACAGCGGGCGCTTGCCCGGCCGGATCTCGTTGATGTGCCCCTGCACCAGACCGAAGGAATTGGGTATGCCGGGCTTGGACGTGAAGTCGTCCATCTCGTTGTTGAGGAAAAAGCCGGTGTCGCCGGCCATCATGCCGACGCCGAACAGGTAGTTGATGGTGTAGGTCACGCTGACGGCGTTGCCCCCGGCATCCAGCACCGAGTACTGCGTGGTGTGCATGCCCTCGGTCGCGCCCAGGCTGCCTTTCACCTCGGAGGAGGGCGTGGCGCGGCCGGGCCGGATCGCCGCACGGATGCGCGCGATGTTGGCGGCCGACAGCAGGCGCGCGATCGGATTCTTCACGAAGGCCGGATCGCCCAGATAGGTGTTGCGGTCGGCGAAGGCGTGGCGCTCGGCTTCCGCCAGATAGTGCGTGGCCTGCACCGACCCGTAGCCCCACCGGCCCAGCGGGTAGCCGTCGAGCACGCGCAGGATCTCGCAGACCGTCACGCCCGAACCCGGCGGCGGCACCGTGACCACGGTGTAGCCGCGGTAGCGGCACTCGATCGGCTTGGCCCAGACCACGCTGTAATCGCGGAAGTCTTTCAGGCTCAGGATGCCGCCGTGCCGGTCGCTGGCGGCGACGATGGCCTTGGCGATGGGCCCGTCGTAGTAGGCGCGGGTGCCGCCCTGCTCGATCAGCTGCAGGGTATGCGCGAGTTGCGGCTGCCTGAGCACCTCGCCGGCCTTCCAGGGCTGGCCGTGGTTGAGGAAGATCGCCGCCACGTTGGGGTGTTGGGCAAAATCCTTGGTGCGCGTGTCCAGCACCTGGATGTCGCCGGGCTGCAGCACGAAGCCGTCACGCGCCAGCCGGATCGCCGGCGCGATCACCTGCTTCAGGCTCATCGTGCCGTACTTCTTCAGCGCGGCATCGAGGCCCATCACCGTGCCGGGCACGCCGACGCCGAGCCAGGTCTTGGTGCTGCGCCCGGGCACGACGTTGCCCTGGGCGTCCTGGAACAGGGTCGGTGTGGCCTTCAGCGGCGCCTTCTCGCGGAAGTCGAGAAAGATGTTCTTGCCGCTGGCGAGGTGAATGGTCATGAAGCCGCCGCCGCCGATATTGCCGCAGCAGGGGTTGACCACCGCCTGCGCGTAGCCCACCGCGACGGCGGCATCGACGGCGTTGCCGCCCTCCTTGAGGATCTGCAGGCCGACCTCGGTGGCCTCGTGCTGGTCGCTGACCACCATCGCGTGCTGCGCGGTCACCGGCCGCGCCGCCATCCACTGCGCGCGGCTGATGCCGCCGGCGGTGCTGTCCAGCGCCGAGGCCGGAATCGACGTCGCGTGCGCGACGGCGGCGGGTGCGGTGACCGGTGCCGCCAGCGCCGGCGCGGCGGTGAGCAGGCAAGCGAGCAACATCGGGATCGGCAGACGCATGGGGAACTCCTCGAGCGGGGCGGCCGCCGCAGGCGGTCGTGGGGAACGTCGAAGGCAACCGATTTCCGCCCGCAGGTCAACTTACGAAACGCTCACGGCGGTCATGCCGGCGGCGCCGACGAAGTCACTCCGGCCGGATCGGTCGACTGGCGCAGGATCATCGCAGATGCGGCCGCGTCACGGCGCCGGTGCGGCATCGACAGGCGCCTCCAGCAGTGTCCGCGCCTGCAGCTGCAATGCGCGGTAGGTGCGCTCCCAGGCGTCGTCGCGCGGCGTCGTCAGCGCCAGCTGCCGCACCAGCGCCTCGAGCCGCTGCACCTGCGCGGTCGTGGTCTGCAACGCCGCCAGCGCGGCCTCGTGCGCGCCGGCATCGACCAGGTGGATCCGGCGATCGCGGCAGACGCCGATGCAGGTCTGCGGTGCCTCGATGCGGCCGCAGCCCACGCATTGCCAGGCTTCGATGCGATCGGTCATGGTCCAGCGCCCTGCATGGCACCCGCGAGTGGAGCATGCAGCATGGCCGAAGCCGGCAACGCGGCGATTGACCCAGGTCAGGCGCGTGAAGCCATCGGTCCGATGGCGCATGCGCGGGGGCGATGCGGTGCGTGCGGTCGTGCATCTATAGTCAGCCCGCGCGTGCGGGATGGCGCTCGGCGACCCTGCAGGCAGCGTCCGCGGGCGACACCGTCTGGATCGGTTTCCACGCCTCGGCAGCGCACGGGGCTTGCCAGGAATCAGCATGCGCAACAGCCGCCCCGCGGTCTTTCTGGACAGCGCGCTCTACCGGCAGCCCGGCTTTGGCAACAACCACCCGCTGGCCTTCCCGCGGGTGTCCGCCGTTGTGGAGCTGTGTGCCAGCCTGGACTGGCTGCCATCGGAGCAGAGGCGTGATTGCCCTTGCGCGACGATCGAGACGCTTTGCGGGTTTCATGACCGGGCCTACGTCGAGGCGCTGCGTGACGCCGACGCGCGCGGACGGGTCGATCTGCCGGTGCGCGAAGCCCATGCCATCGGTACCAGCGAAAACCCGCTGTTCCCCGGGGTGTTCGCGCGGGCCGCCACGGCGGTGGGTGGCTCGATCCTGGCCGCCGAGCTGGCACTGCAGGGTCTTGTCGTCTTCCACCCCGGTGGCGGCACCCATCACGGCAAGCCGGATCGGGCCAGCGGATTCTGCTATTTCAACGACCCGGTGTTCGCCTTGCGCACGTTCGCCCGGCGCGGTTGCACGCGCATCCTGTATGTCGATCTCGACGCCCATCATGGCGATGGCGTGCAGGAGGCGGTGCGCGACGATCCGCGCATGCACACCCTCTCGCTGCACGAGGCCCGCCGCTGGCCGTACACGGGGGCGGTGGAGGATGCGGGCGCCGGCCGGGCCTGCAATTATCCGGTACCGGCGGGGTTCAACGACTCCGAACTGGATTACCTGATGCAGGCGGCGGTGCTGCCCTATGCCGAACAGCTGGCCGCGGACGCCCTGGTCATCACCTGCGGCACGGACGCCCTCGCCGGTGACCCGCTGTCCCGCCTGATGCTCAGCAATGGCGCGCTGTGGCGGGCGGTCGAGCAGCTGGTGCGGCGGGTACCGGCCGCGGTGGTGCTCGGCGGCGGCGGTTACAACCCGTGGACCCTGGCCCGCTGCTGGGCGGGTCTGTGGGCCCGGCTCGGCGGGTACGAGCTGCCCGACCGGCTGCCGTCGAAGTCGCAGGCGATCCTTCGCAACCTCCGTTGTGATCTGATAGAAGACGACGAGATCGCGCCGGAGTGGCTGACGACGCTGGTCGATGCTCCGCGAGAGGGTCCGGTGCGCGCCGATGTCGAGGTCTTGCCATCGCGCGCCGCCGCCGCCCGCAGAGCTGCACTTGGCCGCGGGAGACCCTGATGAGCTGGCTGGAATCGCTGCAAGCCATTGACGAGCTGAATGACGCGCCGATCGATGCCGGTCTGGTCGAGGCGCTCGAACGCCATGCCGCGACGGCGGGCCCGCGGCTGATCCGGTTCTCGACGCCCACCTTCAAGGAATTCGCCAGCAGCGAGCTCCAGGGGTGTTCGAAGAACAGCTTCCCGGCGTTTTCCATCACTGCCGGCGCCTGCGGCCTCAACTGCGACCACTGCCAGGCCAAGATCCTCGAGCCGATGCTGCCGGCGACCTCTCCGGAGATGCTCGACCGCAAGGTGCGCCATCTGATCGCGATGCAGAACCTGCGCGGATTCCTGCTTTCGGGCGGTTCCAACCGTCGCAACGAGATCCGCTACGAGCGCTTCTACCCGGTGGTCGAGCGCCTGAAGCGCGATTTCCCGCACCTGCGCATCGCCATCCACACCGCGCTGACCGATGCCGCCGGCGCGCGGGCGATGGAAGCGGCCGGCGTCGATACCGCGATGATGGACGTCATCGGCGCCGACGCCACGATCCGCGAGGTCTACCACCTGGACCGCCCGGTGGCCGACTTCGAGGCGACCCTGGCGGCGCTCTGCGCGACGTCGATGCAGGTCACGCCGCATATCGTCATCGGCCTGCACTACGGGCGCATCCTCGGCGAACCGGCGGCGCTCGACATCATCGCCCGGCATCCGGTGTCTTCCCTGGTACTGGTGGTGGTGATGCCCTTCTACGCCGTGGCGGGCACGTACGCGGTACCGGACACCGCGGAGGTGGGCCGCACCTTTGCCGAAGCGCGTGCGCGTCTACCGGACCGCCAGGTGCTGCTCGGCTGCGCGCGGCCACCCGGGATGCACAAGCGGGTGACCGATGCCTACGCGGTGATGGCCGGTCTGGACGGCATCGCCTTTCCGGCCGACGGCACGGTAGCGGTGGCGCGGGCGATCGGCCGGCCGTTCGAGCAGCAGCATGCCTGCTGCTCCATCAAGCTGGGCGGCGACCCCGCGCGGCCGCATCGCGCGGCCGGCACCGGCGCCGCTCACGACACCCTGTTGGCGGGAGATCTCGCATGAGCTGCATCAAGCAAACCGGCGAACCGCAGGCGGCGACGTCTGCCGGCAGCGACTTCAACGCCTACGCGACCATGCAACCGCGGCTGCCGACGCCGACGCCAGCCGATCTGCGCAATGGCGCGCGCGTCAAGCGCGCCGACCAGGCACCCAGCGGCGTCTACCTGCCCAACAACAACACGCTGGCGCCGCACATGCGCTCGCCCGAGTACGTGCAGATCTCCACCGCGGCGGCGATGACGCTCGGCATCATGCCCGGCACGATGCACCGCTGCGGCTGCACGCGCTGTCTCAATCTGCTGCTGACCTACCCCGAAGGCTGCCGCGCCAACTGCGCCTACTGCGGACTGGCGCGCCACCGCGAGGCCGAGCGCGACTATGCCGATCGCAATTTCATCCGCGTCGACTGGCCGGCGGTGCCGATGGAGCAGATCGTCGACATCGTCGCGCGCGACGGCGCCGCCAGCCCGTTCCACCGCATGTGCATCTCGATGATCACGCACCCGCGCTCGGATCAGGACACCGTGGACGTGCTGCGCGCCTGGACCCGGCGCATCGATCCGGCCACCATTCCGGTGTCGATCCTCTCCAATCCCACCACCATGAGCCGCGACGACGTGGTGCGGCTGAAGGATCTCGGCGCCGACATCTTCACCGTGGCGATCGACGCGGCGACGCCGGAGATCTTCGACCGCACCCGCGGCAAGGGCGTGCAGTCGCCGCACAAGTGGCAGAAATACTGGGACATCCTGCTCGCCGCGCGCGAGGTGTTCGGGCCGCAGAAATTCGGCGCGCACATCATCATCGGCATGGGTGAGTCCGAGTTCGAGGCCCTGCAGCTGGTACAGCGGCTGGTCGATCTCGGCGGCCACAGCCACATGTTCTGTTTCTTTCCCGAGAAGGGCTCGCTGATGGATCACCTGCCGCCGACGCCGCGCGACCAGTGGCGGCGCGTGCAGCTGGCCCGCTATCTGATCGATTACGCCGGCGTGCGCGTCGAGCAGATGCGCTTCGACGAGAGCGGCCGGGTCGCCGATTTCGGCCTGCCGCGCGCGGAGCTGGACACGGTCATCAACGCCGGGATCGCCTTTCGCACGTCCGGCTGCCCGGGAAAATTCCGTGACGACCTCTCCGCCTGCGACCGCCCCTATGGCGACTCGCCGCCGAGCGACATCGCCAGTTTCCCGTTCCAGCCCAACGGGAACGATCTGCGCCGCATCCGGCGCCAGCTCGGCACCTCGGTGCGCGTCGTGTCATGACGATGCCGCTGCGCGTGGTCGATGCCGGTCTGCGCGAGGGCCGGTTCAACATCGCGCTCGACCAGGCGATGATCGAGGCCCACCAGGCGGGGCACATCCCCGATTCGCTGCGCTTCATCCACTTTCCACCCACCGCGCTGGTCGGGCGCCACCAGGAGCTGGGCACCGAGATCGATCTCGCGTATTGCCGCCGGCACGGCATCGGGGTCGGGCGGCGCATCACCGGCGGTGGCGCGATCTATCTCGACCAGGGGCAGCTGGGGTGGGCGCTGGTGCTCAGCCGCCGCACCCTGGGTCTGGCCTCGCTGGGCGACGTCGCCGGCGCCATCTGCAAGGCGGTTGCGACCGGTCTGAATCGTTTCGGTCTCGACGCCCGCTATCGCCCGCGCAACGACATCGAGGTGGACGGACGCAAGATCAGCGGCACCGGGGGCCTGTACGACGGCGACACGCTGATCTACCAGGGCACGGTCCTGGTGGACATGAACAGCGAGGCGATGCTCGGCGCCCTGCGCGTGCCGAAAGCCAAGATGGAAAAGCGCGGCCTCGACTCGATGATCCAGCGCGTGGTGACGCTGCGCGAGCTGCTGGGCGACGCGACGCCCGGCATCGATGCGGTGCAGGAGGCGCTGCTGGCCGGATTCCGGGAATGTCTCGGGCTGCAGGCCGTCGCGGGGACACTGGCCGACGCGGAGATGCGGCAGGCACAGCGGCTCTACGACACCGAGATCGGCCGCGATGCCTTCGTCGCCGAAATCGACGGCCCGCCGGGCAGCGGCGATGTCAGCGTGGGCACGCACAGTTGCGCCGGTGGAACCGTCACGGCCTATGTGCGCAGGGAAGGGGCCGACGGACGCCGCATCGGCCAGGTGCTGATCACCGGCGATTTCTTCGTCGCTCCGCCGCGCATCGTCTTCGATCTCGAAGGGCATCTGCGCGGCACCGAGATCGGCTCGCTGCGGGCGTCCATCGACGCCTTCTTCGCCGCGCATCCGGTCGCCGTGCTGTCGATCACGGCGGCAGATTTCAGTCGTTCGATCGAGGCCGCGATCGAGTCCGCGACGAGTGGCGCGGAGCACTGATCCACGTGTGCCTGCCGCAATGAGCCGCGCTGCCCGCGCCGCCCCGGCGCGCAGGACGAGCCTGGCAGCCTGCGCGGGTCCGCGTCGTTCCCGGGCGCTCAAGCGCAGCCGGCAAAACCGTCAGCGGCCATCTTCGCCTCGTAGGGCGCCGCCACCTGACCGCCCGGCACCAGCGACTTCTTCGCTTCCTCCCAGGCGGTCGGCTTGACCCGCATCAGCCAGCCGCCCTGGTAGGGATCGGCGTTGGCGAGCTTGGGATCGGCCGTCAGCGCATCATTGACCGCGGTCACCTCGCCATCGAAGGCGATCTTGGCCGGGCCGACCCACTTGCCCGACTCGATCGTGGCGCAGGACTTGCCGGCCTGCAGCGGCTTGCCCGCCTTCTTCGGCGTCACCGCGACCAGCTGTCCGGCCAGTGCCACGGCGACCATGGTCAGGCCGGTCACGACGCTGCCGTCCGGCTCTTCCCGGTACCACATGTTGTTGGGGACGTCGTACAGGAGTTCGTCGGGGAACACGCAACCGCGGGCCGTCGCCATGATGCATTCTCCTCATCCGTTGCGCTCACGATATCTTATCCGCGGCATGGCGCGTGCCCGGCGGCGACGGCGCCCACGGCGCGCGCACGATGCACGCCTATCCCGCCTTGCCCGGCGTCGCGATCCGGGCGATTTGTCAGGACACGTGGCGCCTGTTCGGGGGTGCCGTGCGCTGCGCGAGCGCGACCCGCCCGACTTGTCCGGAGCCTGCTGACCTTGTCCACGCCGATCCGCAAGATCGTGCATGTCGACATGGACGCGTTCTACGCGTCGGTCGAGCAGCGCGACGACTCCGCGCTGCGCGGACGCCCGGTGGTGGTGGCCTGGCGCGGCGCCCGCTCGGTCGTCTGCGCGGCCAGCTACGAGGCGCGCGCCTACGGCGTGCGCTCGGCGATGCCGGCGCTGCGCGCCGAACGCCTGTGCCCGCAGGCGGTGTTCGTGGCGCCGGACTTTGCGCGCTACAAGGCGGTGTCGCGGCAGGTGCGCGAAATCTTCGCGCGCCACACCGACGTGATCGAACCGCTGTCGCTGGACGAGGCCTACCTCGACGTCAGCGTGACCAAGACCGGCCTGGCCTCGGCCACCGCGACCGCGCAGGCGATCCGCGCGGCGATCCGCGAGGAGACCCGGCTGACCGCCTCGGCCGGCGTCGCGCCCAACAAGTTTCTGGCCAAGATCGCCTCCGACTGGCGCAAGCCCGACGGCCTGTTCGTGATCCGCCCGGCGCAGGTCGCCGCCTTTCTGGTCCCGCTGCCGGTCGGCCGTCTGCCCGGCGTCGGCCGGGTGATGGAGGGCAGGCTCGCCGAGCTGGGCGTGCGCACCGTCGGCGAGCTGCGCGCGTACGAGCTGACCCTGCTCGAACAGCGCTTCGGCCGCTGGGGCCGGCGCCTGCACGAGCTGGCGCGCGGCATCGACGAGCATCCGGTGCAGACCGAACGCCCGACCCTGCAGATCTCCGCTGAGGACACCTTCGAGCGCGACCTGCGCCTCGATCAGCTCGAGCCGCACATCGGCCGCCTCGCCGAGAAAGCCTGGGCCGGCTATCAGCGCGAGCACGGACGCATCGCGCGCACCGTGGTCCTCAAGCTCAAGACCGCCGACTTCCGCACCCTCACCCGCAGCCTCACCCCGCCGCTGCGACCCGCCAGCGCGGCGGAACTGGCCGCGCTGGCCTGCGCCCTGCGCGAGCGCGTCGATCTCGAACCCGACACCCTGTATCGGCTGGTCGGCGTCGGCCTGTCCGGCTTCGTCGATGCCGACAGTCCGGTCGTGCAGTCGGATCTGTTCGCGGCGGGTCGGTGAGGGGGCGTGCGGTCCGGCGGCGGTGCAGATAGCGGCGCAAGCGCCTGGTGAAGGCATGCTGCGGGTCGCCGCCGCGGAAACATCCAATTGACAGCATGCCGGGTGAAGCTGAACATCCGGCGTTATCCCCCGGGGTCGGGGTCTGATTCTTGTTAGGTGCCAATGGAAGATTCCTTGCCGATTTGGCCACAGCATGAAGCCTTCTACATACAGAGCATGCTTTTTCATACAAGGCAGGCATGCGTTTCCATCGATCTGATAGCGGAGTTGGTGTGTCGCTTGTCTAACGAGCGCAAGGCCGGAGTCGCGTTCGACTTCGATTGCTCGGTCGCGCTAGATCACGTACAAAACATTGTGTTTCGCGCGGCAGCCATTTCTCGTTACTTTTGGCCGTCGAGGAAGCGCTTTGATGACCGTGGCGCGAGGCTTAGGGCTGCGTTTGAGATCAATGAAGACTCCGTTTTACGCAACCGTGGTCTTCGAGATGCAGCAGAACACTTCGACGAGCGCTTAGACGACTACCTAAAAGGCGGAATTGTCGGCTATATCATCCCTGAGTGGTTCGGCCTGCTACACAAGCAAGAGATTCCTACTCACTACTTTCGTGCGTACTTCATCAACACTGGATACCTCCGAATTTTAGATCAAGAGTTCTTTGTTCAACCCATTGTTGAGGAGATTATTCGGGTGCATAACTCGCTGGCCAGCTTCGATGAGAACGGCGGGCGGATGCCGTGAGTTTGGCACCTAACAATTCCAAGC
>JAJYMF010000202.1 GCA_021787175.1 Pseudomonadota bacterium
TGCGGCGCTGGCGCTACCGGCCGATCGACCGGCCGAGTTGCTGGGCCGGCGACCGGACCTCGTCGCCGCGCGCTGGCGGGTCGAAGCCGCCGGGCGCGAGATCCATGCCGCCAAGGCCGCGTTCTATCCCAATCTCAACCTCGCCGCCGGGCTGGGCCTGGCCTCGCTGGGCGGCGGCAATCTGCTCGAGGCCGCCAGTCGCTACGAACAGTTCGGCCCGGCGCTCAGCCTGCCGCTGTTCGACGGCGGCCGCCTGCGCGCCGATCTGGCCGGCCGGGACGCCGGCTACGACCTCGCCGTGGCGCAATACAACCAGACCCTGATCGAGGCGCTGCGCCAGGTCGCCGCCAGCGTGGCCGCGCTGCGCACGCTCGATCGCGAGACCGTCGCCGCCCGCCAGGCGCGCGCCGACGCGGCTTCGGCCTGGCGGATCGCGCTGATCCGCTACCGCGCCGGCATCGGCAGCTACATCGAGGCGCTAACCGTCGAACGCAGCCTGCTCGCGGCCGACCAGCGCCTGGCCACCCTCGACGCCGCGCGCGTCGTGCAATCGATCGAACTGGTGCAGGCGCTGGGCGGCGGCTACGCCCCGGCCGCGCCGGCCGCCGCCGCTGCCCCCACTCCCGCTGTTGCCGAGGTCCACCCATGAGTCCCGAGACGCCCTCCCCCGTCGCGGCCGCACCGGCGCCGAACGGACGGCGCCGCCTGCTGCTGCGCCTGCTGCTGATCGTGGTCGTGATCGCCGGTCTGCTGTGGCTGGCCTGGTACTGGTTCGACGGCCGCTGGTATCAGGCCACCGACGATGCCTACGTGCACGGCAACATCGTCGAGATCACCCCGCTGGTGCCGGGTACCGTGATCAGCATCGGCGCCGACAACGACGACCTGGTGCACAAGGGCCAGGTGCTGGTGCAGTTCGACGCCGCCGACGCGCGCGTCGCGCTGCAGCGCGCCGAGGCCGACCTCGCGCGCACGGTGCGCCATGTCCGCGGGCTGTACGCCAACGCCGCCGCGGTGCAGGCCGAGCTGGCCGCGCGCAAGGTCGCGGTGGACAAGGCGCGCAGCGATTTCGCGCGGCGCCGCAACCTGGCCGCGAGCGGCGCGATCTCGGCCGAGGAACTGGCCAACGCACGCGACGCGCTGGCCGCCGCCGAGCAGGCCTACACCGCCGCGCAGCAGCAGCTGGCCGGCAGCCGCGCGCTGGTGGCCGACACCGTGATCGCCTCGCAACCCGACGTGCAGGCCGCCGCCGCGATGGTGCGCCAGGCCTATCTGAACGACGTCCGCTCGCAGCTGCTGGCGCCGGTGACCGGCTACGTCGCCAAGCGCAGCGTGCAGGTGGGCCAGCGCGTGGCGCCCGGCACGCCGCTGATGGCGGTAGTGCCGCTGAATGCGGTGTGGGTCAACGCCAACTTCAAGGAAACCCAGCTGACCCACATGCGCATCGGCCAGCCGGTGACGCTGACCGCGTCGCTCTACGGCAGCGGCGTCACCTATCACGGCCGCGTCGACGGCATCGGCATCGGCACCGGCAGCGCGTTCGCCCTGCTGCCGGCGCAGAACGCCACCGGCAACTGGATCAGCATCGTGCAACGGGTCCCGGTGCGCATCGTGCTGGAGCCGAAGGAGCTGGTGGCGCATCCGCTGCGCATCGGCCTGTCGATGAGCGTCGAGGTCAACCTGCACGACCGCTCCGGCCCGGCGCTGGCGACCACCGCGTCCACCCGGCCGGTGCTGGCCACCGACGTCTACGCGCATCAGCTCGATGCCGCCGACGCGCTGGTCGCCCGCATCATCCATGCCAATGCCGGCGGCGCCCGCTGAGGCCGCCGCCGCGCACCCATGAGCGAAGCCCACGCCCCGTCCGGCGGCTTTCGTCCGCCCAGCCTTGCATTGGCGACCATCGGCCTGTCGCTGGCGACCTTCATGCAGGTGCTCGACATCACGATCGCCAACGTCTCGCTGCCGACCATCGCCGGCAGTCTCGGCGTCAGCAACGAGCAGAGCACCTGGGTGATCACCTCGTTCGCGGTCAGCAACGCGATCGCGCTGCCGCTGACCGGCTGGCTGACGCGCCGCGTCGGCGAGGTGCGGCTGTTCATCTGGGCGACGATCCTGTTCACGCTGGCCTCGATGCTGTGCGGGCTGTCGCACACCATGGGCATGCTGATCGCCTTCCGCGTGCTGCAGGGCGCGGTGGCCGGGCCGATGTACCCGATCACCCAGGCGCTGCTGGTGTCGATCTATCCGGCGCACAAGCGCGGCCAGGCGCTGGCGCTGCTGGCGATGGTGACCGTGGTGGCGCCGATCGCGGGCCCGATCCTGGGCGGATGGATCACCGAGAACTACAGCTGGCAGTGGATATTCTTCATCAACGTGCCGATCGGCTTCATCGCCGTCAGCATCGTCGCCGCGCAGATGCGCGGCCGTCCCGAAACCACCGACAAGCCGCGCATGGACTATGTCGGCCTGATCACCCTGGTGATCGGCGTGGCGGCGCTGCAGATCATGCTCGACAAGGGCAACGACGCCGACTGGTTCAACTCCACCCTGATCGTGTGGCTGGCGATCATCGCCGCGGTCGCGCTGACGGCGTTCCTGATCTGGGAGCTGACCGACAGCGAACCGATCGTCGATCTGCGCCTTTTCCGCCACCGCAACTTCAGCGCCGGCACGGTGGTGCTGGTGCTCGGCTACGCGGCGTTCTTCAGCATCAACCTGCTGGTGCCGCAGTGGCTGCAGACCCAGCTCGGGTATACCTCGGAGTGGGCCGGATTCGCCGCCGCGCCGCTGGGCATCCTGCCGGTGATCCTGACCCCGTTCGTCGGCCGCTACGCGCACAAGTTCGACCTGCGCGTGCTGGCGGCGCTGTCCTTCGCGGTGCTGGCCGCCACCTCGTTCTGGCGCTCCACGTTCAATACCCAGGTCGACTTCGACCTGATCGCCGAGGTGCAGCTGCTGCAGGGCCTCGGCGTGGCGCTGTACTTCATGCCGATCCTGACCATCCTGCTGTCGGATCTCAGTCCGCGCGAGATCGCCTCCGGCTCCGGCGTGGCGACGTTCCTGCGCACGCTCGGCGGCAGCTTCGCGGCCTCGATCACCACCTTCCTGTGGAACCGCCGCGCCGCGTTCCATCACGCGCAGCTGACCGAGCACATCACCGCCTACGACCCCGCGGTGCGCCACGCGCTGGCGCAACTCGGCCCCGGCGAACGCGGCGCGGCGCTGCTGAACCTGGAGATCACCCGCCAGGGCTATCAGATCGGCTTCAACGAACTGTTCTACGGGCTGGGCTGGATTTTCCTCGGCCTGATTGCGGTGCTGTGGCTGGCCAAGCCGCCGTTCTCGCCCAAGGCGGCCGGCGGCGCGGCGGCAGGCGCTCACTGACACCCGTTCGCGATCAAGACACGAACACCGCGCAGCCCGGATGCAGCGCAGCGGAATCCGGGAAGGATGCTGCACCGAGCCCCGGATTGCGCCTCTCGCGAGGCTCCATCCGGGCTACCCGGCGCATCGATTGAACGCATCAGCCCGCTCTCAGCGCGGCCCCGGCTTCTCGCGCTGCCGCCGCCCCAGCGTCCGGTGCGTCGGCTGCGCGCCGGCCTTGCGCTGCAACCGCTGCTCCAGCGCCGCCGCCTGCTGCTCGCGCTCGTCGTGCAGCTTGAGATAGCTGCGCCAGCGTTCGCCGTCGAGTTCGCCGGAGGCCAGCGCCGCGTTCACCGCGCAGCCGGGCTCGTTGCCGTGGCTGCAGTCGGCGAAGCGGCAGTTGCCGGCCAGCGTCTCGAGGTCGGCGTAGAGGTCGAGGTTTTCCTCGCCGGTGAGCTTCAGTTCGCGCATGCCGGGCGTGTCGATCAGGCAGGCGCCGCCGGGCAGCGCCAGCAGCGCCCGGTGGGTGGTGGTGTGGCGGCCGCGGCTGTCGTTGGCACGGATGGCGGCGGTGGCCTGGCGCTGCTCGCCCAGCAGGGTGTTGGTGAGCGTGGACTTGCCGGCGCCCGAGGAGCCGACCAGCGCGGCGGTCACGCCCGCGCCCAGCCACGGCGCCAGTAGCGCAGTGACCGCAGGGCCCTTGGCATTGAGCGCCAGCGCGGCCGTCCCCGCCGGCAGCGTGGCGCCCAGCTGCGCCAGCGCGGACGCCACGGCGGGATGCTGGTCGGCCTTGGTCAGCAGCACCACCGGCGTCGCGCCGGAGCCGTCGATCAGCGCCAGGTAGCGCTGGATGCGGCGCGGGTTGTAGTCGCCGTCGAGACCCATCAGCACCAGCACCACGTCGACGTTGGCGGCGATCACCTGGCGCTGGTAACGCTCGCCGGCGGCGGCCCGCGTCAGCAGGCTGCGCCGGGGTTCGATGGCGAGGATGTGCGGCGGCGCACCGGCTGCGACCCAGACGAAATCGCCCACCGCCGGCCGCAGTACGGGGTCCAGTCCGCGCCGCAGGAACTCCGGCGCCGGTTGCGCATTGAAAGGACTGTTGCCATCGTGCAGCACGTAGCCGGCGCGATGCTGCGCGGCGACGCGGGCCAGGGTCAGGCCGGGCGCGGGCGGCATCGCCGCGTCCTGCGCACGCCAGCCCAGGCGGATCAGTGCATTCAAACCCGGTTCCCTCACGCCACGCCGCGCGGCCGAACGCCGCGTCGCGTGGCTATTTGCCAGATGGAACGCTAGCATGCGGCGCGCTGGCACGGAGCCTTTCCGCCGATGCACGACCTGATTCCCAGTCCGCGCCTGACCGCGGTGCGCTACGACATCCGCGGCCCGCTGGTGCAACGCGCGCGCGCGCTCGAGGCTGCCGGCCGCTCGCTGTATCACCTCAACATCGGCAATCCGGCGCGCTTCGGCCTGCACGCGCCGCCGCATCTCGTTGCGGCGGTGACCGCGCATCTGGCCGACAGCGAGGGCTACGGCCACGAACTGGGTCTCGAAGATGCGCGCGCGGCGATCTTCGCCCAGCAGCGCGCCCGCGGCGCGCGGGTCGCCGACAGCAGCTACGTGTTCATCGGCAACGGCGTCAGCGAGCTGATCGATCTCGCGCTGCGCGCGCTGCTCGCGCCCGGCGACGAGGTGCTGCTGCCCTGCCCCGACTATCCACTGTGGAGCGCGTCGACCGTGCTCAACGGCGGCCGGCCGGCCTACTACGCCTGCCCGGCGGCGCAGGGTCATCTGCCCGATCCCGACGCCCTCGCTGCGCAGATCACCCCGCGCACGCGCGCGCTGGTGCTGATCAACCCCAACAACCCGACCGGCGCGGTGTATCCGCGCGAGCTGCTGGTGCGGCTGGTCGAACTGGCCGCGCGCCATCGCCTGCTGCTGTTCAGCGACGAGATCTACGACGGCATCCTCTACGACGACGCCCGTTTCGAACCGCTGGCGCCGCTGGCCGGCGACCTGCCCTGCGTCAGTTTCGCCGGCATCTCCAAGGTCCATCGCGCCTGTGGCTATCGCGTCGGCTGGATGACGCTGAGCGGGTCGCCGGCGCGCGTCGGCACCTATCGCGAGGCGCTGCACCTGCTCTCGGCGCTGCGGGTGTGCGCCAACCAGCCGGCGCAGTGGGCGGCGCGCGCCGCGCTCGAAGGTCCGCCGACCATCGCCGCGCTGACCGCTCCCGGCGGCCGCCTGCACGCCGCGCGCCAGGCGGTGATCGACGGCGTCGCCGCCAGCGCGTTCCTCAGCCTGGTGGCGCCGGCGGGCGCGCTGTACGCCTTTCCGCGCGTGCGCGCCGACGTCCTGCCGGCGTTCGATGCCGACGCCTTCGCGCTCGATCTGCTCGAACACGAGGACGTGCTGCTGATGCCGGGTTCGGCGTTCAACCTGCATGACGGCCGTCATCTGCGCCTGACCCTGCTGCCGGAACCGGCCGATCTGGTCGAGGTGATGCGCCGCATCGAGCGCGCGCTGCGCCGCCGGGCCGATGCCGCCGCAGGCATCAATCCGGCTCCCGCCGCGACCGCCATTGCCTGAGACACGCGCCGCGATGCCGCTGCAGAAGCGCCTGCTGGCGCTGGGCGATTCCTACAGCATCGGCGAAGGCGTCGCCGAGGCCGAACGCTGGCCCGTGCAGCTGACCGCCGCGCTGCGCGCCGAGGGTTGCCCGCTGGCCGCGCCCGGCATCATCGCCACGACCGGCTGGACCACCGACGAACTGGCCGCGGCGATGGATCGCGCGGCGCTGGCTCCGGCCTTTGCCCTGGTCAGCCTGCAGATCGGCGTCAACGACCAGTACCGCGGTCGCGGCGCCGCCGCCCTGCGCGAAGGGTTCCGGCCGCTGCTGGTGCGCGCGATCGTCCTCGCCGGCGGCACGACACGGCGGGTGCTGGTGGTGTCGATTCCCGACTGGGGCGTGACGCCGTTCGCGCGCGCGGGCGGCCACGACGCCGCGCGCATCGGCGCCGAGATCGATGCCTGCAACGCGGCCGAGCGCGCGCTGACCGAGGCCGCCGGCGCGTGCTGGGTCGACGTCACCGGGCTCTCGCGAGCCGCCGCCGCCGAACTGGCCGCCGACGGCCTGCATCCCGGACCGGCGCAGTATCGACGCTGGCTGAAGGCGCTGCTGCCGGCGGCGCGCGCGGCGCTGGACGAGCGCTGATCCGCGCCCGCGTCGCAACCGCGCTGCAACCTGCCTGCCATCGCCCGGCGACGTGCCGCGCGCAGACTGCGATCCCGGGCCATCACCGGGGAGCCGCCATGGCAACGCTCGTTTGCCGCAGCGCCTTCATCTCCGACGTGCACCTGGGACTGCGCGACTGCAAGGCCGGCTACCTGCTGGACTTCCTGCGCCGGTTGCGCTGCGAGCAGCTGTATCTGGTCGGCGACATCATCGACCTGGAAGCGCTGGCGCGGAAGCCGTGGTGGCATCCGCTGCACAGCGCCGTGCTCGCCGAACTGCTCGCCCATGCGGCGCGCGGCACGCGACTGACCTACATCCCCGGCAACCACGACGCCGCGCTGCGCGTGCTGGCCGGCCGCAGCGTGGCCGGCATCGAAGTCGCGCTTGATGCTGTGCACGTCGGCGGCGACGGCCGCCGCTACCGGGTCAGCCACGGCGACGAGTACGACCCCGAGGGCCAGGGCCGCGCCTGGACGCGCTTCGGCAACTTCATGCAGAACATGGTCTGCGGCGCCAACCGCCACTTCAACGCGCTGCGCGGCGTGTTCGGGCTGCCCTACCTGCCGCTGTCGCTGGCGCTCAAGGCCCAGAGCGCACGGACGCTGGCCTACATCCGCGCCTTCGAATCGCGCGTCGCCGCCGGCACCCGCGCGGCCGGCTGCGACGGCGCCATCTGCGGGCACATCCATTTCGGCCACGTGCGTGTTCTGGACGGCGTGCTCTACCTCAACGACGGCGACTGGGTCGAACACTGCACTGCCCTGATCGAGCACGCCGACGGCGCAATGGAACTGCTGCACTGGAGCGAGCGGCCGGCTGCGCTGGGCCGTGCCAGCCGCGAACGGGTGCTGCCTTCGCCGGCCGCCGTGCGCGCCTTTGCGCCGCTGGGCCGGCATGCCGGCGCGCGCCCCGCGCTGCGCCCGGCTGCCTGATCGCGGCCTTCCGATCGGATCATCCGCGCGGCGGCTTGCCGCGCCGGAGGCGTCGGGCGGCGCGCTATCATGGACGTCTTCCTGCCGCCGGAAACCGTCATGCCGCTCGATCCTGCCGTCCGCGCCCGCATCGAGGCGCTGCTCGCCGAGCATCGCGTCGTGCTGTTCATGAAAGGCGATCGCCAGACGCCGCTGTGCGGTTTTTCCGCGGCCGCCCGCAACACGCTCAACGAACTGCTGCCGGACTATCACACCGTCGACGTGCTGGCCGACCCGGCGATCCGCGAGGGCATCAAGGCGTTCGGCAACTGGCCGACCATTCCGCAGCTGTATGTGGACGGCGAACTGGTGGGCGGCGCCGACATCGTGCGCCAGATGTACGCCAGCGGCGAGCTGCACGCGCTGTTCGGCCGGTCCGCGCCCGACCGCACGCCGCCCGCGATCACCATCACCGACGCCGCCGCCGAGGCGATCCGTGCCGGCATGGCCGACGCCGACGCGCTGGCCCTGCATCTCGAAATCGGTCCCGACTTCAGCGCCGGCTTCCAGCTGGCGCCCGCCGGCGATCACGATATCGTCAGCGTCGCCAACGGCATCCCGGTGCACTTCGACCCCGGCAGCGCGCAGCGCGCGCAGGGCATCGTCATCGACTGGGTGCGGAGCGTGCAGGGCGAGGGCCTGTCGCTGCGCTTCCCGGGCGCCGGCGTACAGCCGCTGGACGCGCGCGAAGCGGCCGCACGCCTCGCCGCCGGAACCATCGCCCTGATCGACGTACGCCCCGCCGCCGAACGCGCGCTGGCCGCGGTGGCCGGCGCGCGTGCGCTGGAGGCCGAAGGTTACGAGGCGCTGGCGCAGCTGCCCAGGGACACGGCGCTGGCCTTCCTCTGCCACCACGGCGTGTCCAGCCGCGGCGCCGCCGAGCGCTTCGCCGCGCACGGCTTCCGTCAGGTGTTCAACGTCGAGGGCGGCATCGATGCCTGGGCGCGCGAGGTCGATCCGGGCCTGCCGCGCTACTGAGGCACGCTTGTCGTCTGGCAGCAACGGGCGACAGCCATAGCTGCGATGCTTCGACCAACGTATCGGTCTCTTCCAACCCGTCATCCTGAACGCAGTGAAGGACCTCACCGATCCGCTGTCGCAGATGCTTCGGCCCATGGCCTCAGCATGACAAAAGCAGGATGACAAAAGACTGGGTCACCCTGAGGCCAGGAACAGGGTGTCGGTCAGCGGCGCGACGCGGACAGGCGGCGCAACCCCGGTTTTGCGCTGCGCGCGGCGGCAACGATACAGCCCGGCGCGGGATTCAGCCCGGCGCGACGAGGCGATCCTTGATCAGCCGGGACGCCGCGCCCATGTCGGCGCGGCCGGCGGCGCGCTCCTTCACCAGGGCCATCACCTTGCCCATGTCGCGGGCGGAGGCGGCACCGCTGTCGGCGATCGCGGCGGCGATCAGGGCGTCGAGCTCGCCGGCGTCGAGCTTGGCCGGCAGATAGGCCTCGATCACGGCGATCTCGAAACGCTCGATGGCGGCCAGGTCCTCGCGGCCGGCCTGCTCGAACTGCGCGACGGAGTCGCGGCGCTGCTTGAGCATCTTCTCCAGCACCGCCAGCACCTGGACGTCGTCGAGGACGGTGCGCTCGTCCACCTCGCGCTGCTTGATCGCGGCGTTGACCAGCCGGATCACCCCGAGACGCGGCTTGTCACCCGCGCGCAGCGCGGTCTTCATGTCGTCGGTCAGCTGGTCTTTGAGCGGCATGGCGACAGCTCCTGATCGGCAGAAACGCGAAAGGCCGGCGCGCCCGCGGCGGCACCGGCCCGATGCGGCGCTGCGGACACGCTCAGTACAGGCGCGTGCGGCGCGTGGTATCGCGCGACAGCCGGCGCAGGTGGCGCTTGACCGCCGCGGCGCGCTTGCGCTTGCGCTCCTGGGTCGGCTTTTCGTAGAACTCGCGCTTGCGCGTCTCGGCCAGGACGCCGGCCTTTTCGCAGGTGCGCTTGAACCGGCGCAGGGCGACTTCGAACGGCTCGTTCTCGCGAACCTTCACGTTGGGCATGGTTACTCCACGGTAAACTGGCCCGGCTGATCGGGCGAGCCGCGAAGTATAGCGTGGACATCGGGAACGTTTCAAAGCCGGTGCTGGGCATCGAATCCTCCTGCGACGAGACCGGGGTGGCGGTGTACCAGCCCGGGCGCGGCCTGCTGGCCGATCGCCTGTACAGCCAGATCGCCCTGCATCGGGAATACGGCGGCGTGGTGCCCGAACTGGCCAGCCGCGACCACGTGCGCAAGCTGCTGCCGCTGATCCGCGAGACCCTGGCCGCCGCCGGACTCGGCGTCGACGACCTCGGCGGCGTGGCCTACACCGCCGGGCCCGGTCTGGTCGGCGCCCTGCTGGTGGGCGCGGCCGCGGCGCGCGCGCTGGCCTGGGCGCTGCAGATTCCGGCGATCGGCGTGCATCACATGGAAGGCCACCTGCTGGCGCCGCTGCTGGAGCCCGACCCGCCGGCGCCGCCGTTCGTGGCGCTGCTGGTCTCGGGCGGCCATTCGATGCTGGTGCACGTGGCCGGAATCGGCCGCTACCGGCTGCTCGGCGACACCCTCGACGACGCCGCCGGCGAAGCCTTCGACAAGACCGCCAAGCTGCTCGGCCTGCCCTACCCGGGCGGTCCGGCGCTGGCGGCGCTGGCCATACAGGGACGCACCGGAGCCTTCCGCTTCGCGCGGCCGATGACCGATCGCCCCGGCCTCGACTTCAGCTTTTCCGGACTGAAGACCCAGGTACTGCTGGCCTGGCAGCACAGCGACCGCAGCGAAACGGCGCGCGCCGACATCGCGCGCGGCTTCGAGGACGCCGTGATCGAGACGCTGACGGTGAAATGCCGGCGCGCGCTGGCAGCCAGCGGTGCGCGCAGCCTGGTCGTCGCCGGCGGCGTCGGTGCCAACTGCCGCCTGCGCGAGACGCTGGCCGCCGCGGCGACGGCGGACGGTTTCCGCGTCGCCTTCCCGCGCCTGCAGTTCTGCACCGACAATGGCGCGATGATCGCGTTCGCCGGCGCCCTGCGCCTGGTTGCCGGCCAGCACGAGGACAGCGCGATCCGGGTCCTTCCGCGCTGGGACCTCGAAAGCCTGCCGGCGGTCGCCTAGGGCTTCACGAGCC
>JAJYMF010000356.1 GCA_021787175.1 Pseudomonadota bacterium
GGTGGCGATGGGTCCGCATCTGTTCGGCCTGCATCTGCCGGCGCCGTGGGACACGTTCGCCGCCTGGACCGAGACGCTGCTGGGCAGCATCGTCGTGCTCTGGGGCGGCGCCAGCTTCTTCGCGCGAGGCTGGAGATCACTGCGGCCGTGGTCGCCCAACATGTACACGCTGATCGCGCTGGGCACCGGCGTGGCCTGGACCTACAGCGTGATCGCGTTCGCGGCGCCCGGGCTGTTTCCGCCGGCATTTCGCGGCGCCGATGGCCGCGTCGCGGTGTACTTCGAGGTCGCGGCGGTGATCGTCACTTTGGTGCTGCTGGGCGATTTCCTCGAGCTGCGCGCGCGTCGCCGCACCGGCGCGGCGCTGAAGGCGCTGCTGGGACTGGCGCCGAAGATCGCGCATCGCGTCGGTGCCGACGGTCGCGAGGCCGATGTGCCGCTGGAGGATGTGCGCGTGGGCGACACCCTGCGCGTGCGTCCCGGCGAGAAGATTCCCGTCGATGGCGTGGTGCTGGAGGGCGCCAGCAGCGTCGACGAGTCGATGCTGACCGGCGAGCCGCTGCCGGTGGACAAGCGCGCGGGCGATCGCGTCACCGGCGCCACGCTCAATCAGACCGGCAGCTTGCTGCTGCGCGCGGACAAGGTCGGCGCCGACACCCTGCTGGCGCAGATCGTCAATCTGGTCGCGCAGGCGCAGCGCAGCAAGGCGCCGTTGCAGCGCGTGGCCGACCGCGTCGCCGCCTGGTTCGTGCCGGTGGTGGTGGCGGTGGCGGTGCTGGCCTTCGTCGCCTGGGCGGCGTTCGGTCCCGACCCGCGCTACGCCAACGCGCTGATCGCCGCGGTCGCCGTGCTGATCATCGCCTGTCCTTGCGCGCTGGGGCTGGCCACGCCGATCTCGATCATGGTCGCGACCGGACGTGGCGCGCAGGCCGGCGTGCTGTTCCGCGACGCCGCCGCGATCGAGGCGCTGCGCGAGGTGGACACGCTGGTGGTGGACAAGACCGGCACGCTGACCGAGGGCAGGCCGGCCTTGCGCGAGGTGATCGCCTTCGGCGCCTTCGATCGCGCCGCTGCGCTGGCGCTGGCCGCGGCGCTGGAGCACTCCAGCGAGCATCCGCTGGCGCGCGCGATCGTCGCTGCCGCCGAACGGGAAAAGCTGGCTGTCGCCGAGACCCGCGACTTCGCGGCGCTGACCGGTCGCGGCGTGCGCGCGCAGGTGGGTGATCGCGACGCCGCGCTGGGCAACTTCGCGCTGATGGACGAGCTGGGCGTCGGCGTGGATGCCGCGGCACGCGCTCGCGCCGAGGCCCTGCGCGGCGAAGGCGCGACGGTGATGTTTCTCGCCGCCGACGGGGTGCTGGCCGCGCTGGTCGCGGTGGCCGACCGCATCAAGCCGACGACGCCCGAGGCGATCCGCCGCCTGCACGGCGAAGGCCTGCGCATCGTGATGCTGACCGGCGATCACGCCACCACCGCGCAGGCGGTGGCGAAAACGCTGGGCATCGACGCGGTGCATGCCGAGGTGTCGCCGGCCGACAAGGCCGCGGTGATCGCGAAGCTCAAGGCCGAGGGCCGGCGCGTGGCGATGGCCGGCGACGGCATCAACGACGCGCCGGCGCTGGCCGCGGCCGACGTCGGCATCGCCATGGGCAGCGGTACGGATATCGCGATGGAGAGCGCACAGGTGACCCTGGTCAAGGGCGAACTGACCGCGATCCTGCGCGCGCGGGCGCTGTCGCGCGCCACCGTGCGCAACATCCGCCAGAACCTGTTCTTCGCCTTCGTCTACAACAGCATCGGCATTCCGGTCGCGGCCGGCGCGCTGTATCCGTTCTTCGGCGTGCTGCTGTCGCCGGCGCTGGCCGCGGCGGCGATGAGCCTGAGTTCGGTGTCGGTGGTCAGCAACGCGCTGCGGTTGCGCAACGCCTCCTTGTCGTCCTGAGCGGTGCGCGATGGGCCAATCCCTTTTGTCACCCTGAGCGGTGCGCGATGAGCCTATTCTTTTTGTCACCCTGAGCAACGCGAAGGGTCTTGCACACGGCCACGTTTCGGCGTCCGGGACGACTCCCGCGTAGAAGACCCTTCGGCGCTCCGTCCTCAGGCGGACGGAAGTCGCCAAGGGACGACAGCCGGCACGAGTAGTCGCTGAGGCCGAAGGCCGAAGGATCTGACGGGCGACGGGCACCCCGCTGCATGGCCGGCCATGATGGCCCGGCAGGCCAGATGTTTCGCTGCGCAGATTCTTCGCTGCGCTCAGAATGACAAGACGGTTGCTGAGGGCGAAGCCCGAGGATCTGGCAAGGGAGCAGGGTTTATTCGAGCCCCGGATTCCGCCCATCATGGGACTCCATCCGGGCTGCTCATCGTGTCGACTCAACGCAACCCGATCTCTCAGAACCGCCCGTCGACGCGCACCCCGATCACCAGTGCATGGTCGCGGGTCGGCGCCAGCGCCGGATGCACGATGTACTGCAGGTCGGGCTGCACGCTGAGGCGCGCACCGATGCGCTGGCGCCAGGTGATCTCGTACGCGGTCTCGGCAGTGGCGGCCGCGGGGTGGCGAGCGCGAAAGGCGGCGCTCAAGGTGGCGCGCGCCACGCCGACGCTCAGGCGCCCGTGCGCTTCCGCCGCAGGCGTCCAGCGCAAGCCGGCGCCGACATAGCGTGCGACGTCGCTGCGGTAAGGCCGCGTGCCCGAGCACTGCGCAAAGCCGCTGACATGGCCGTTCGTTCCGGTGTCCAGCAGGCGCAGCTGCGCCAGCGCATAGCCGCCGCGATGCGCCGCGTCGCGCGCCGAGGCGCGATGCAGCGACCAGCCGCCGACCGCGAGCTTGTAGTCGCCATGACGCTGGACGCCGAACTCCAGCGCCTGCAGCGCGCCGTCGCCGCCGCGCGGCAGGCCCCAGCCCTGATGGGTGCCGGGATTGCGCGGCGTGCCGCTCCACAGACCGGCCTGGACGAACAGCGGGCCCGGCGCCCACAGCGCGGTCGCTCCCAGCGTCGTTTCCGGCCAGATCGGCACCCCGGCCTGCGAGAAGCTGGGCGCCTCGCCGAACGAGGAGCCGATCAGGTCGCTGCCCGCCGGCACCAGTGCGAAAGCCTCGTCGTAGCCCTGCCAGCCGGCCCGCAGCGCCCAGTGCCGGGCGCGATCGTTGAGCTGCCAGAATGCGTGGTACACGCGCCAGACGTGCGGCGCGGCAATGTTGTCGAGGCCCTGCACATCGCCGGCCTGCTCGGAGGGATTGGTGCCCGTGGTGCGGATCACGTCCACGCGCCAGTGGCTGTCCAGGCCGTCGGCGAGCACGCCGTGCTGCTCCAGGCGCAGATCGAGCACGGCGGGCACGCCCCAGCCGCGCTTGGCGCCGCCGGCCACGCTGTCCATCGCATCGACTGCCCACAGCAGCGACGCGCGCCACGGGTGCGACGCGGGGATCAGGTCGAGCGGCTGCGCGGCGCGAACGCCGCTGTCGTCATCCGCGATGGCGGCCGGCGGCAGCGCGAGCGCTCCGCTGGCCAGCAGCGCCAGCAGCGGTGCGGATTGCCACCACGGCGGTCGAGCGCGGTGGGTACGCGGCGCGGACCGGCGCCCATCCCCGATGTCGCCATGCACATGCGGACCGCGCCCCGTCACCGACCGGATCCTTGTCGTTTCGCCATGCCGGCGCATGGTGAGCCATGCGGCTTGCGGTTTGCCTGGCCCCCGGCCGGGAGTAGCCGTTCAGTGTCGGATGACAGTGGCGTCGCAGGGTTGTCACTCGAGTCCGCATGGATGACCGCTGATCCCCGTTCGCGATCACGACACGAAAACCGCGCACCCCGGTACAGCGCACCCCCCTTGTCATTCTGAGCGCAGCGAAGAATCTGGCTTTCGCCCAGCGCAGCGGAATCCGGAAACATCGCAACGATTGAACGCAATTGGGTATGACACCTTCCGGCTGGCGTCGGCGAGTACCGCGCCATGCGCGGCCGTCTCGGCGCAATCGTCGGCGCCGCGAGGGTGGTGATGGCTCGGAACACGGGGCCTGGCGCATCCATTGCAGAAGTACTCTTGTAGCATGTTCTACTTCAATGTAATGTTAACTACAAGATGTCAGCGACCGAGTGGCTCCTGTTGATCATCAACCTGCCGGGGCAGAACGCCACCGCCCGCATGCGCGTGTGGCGGGCATTGAAGGCTTCCGGCGCGGCCATCCTGCGCGATGGGGTGTACGTGATGCCGGGCCGCCCGGAGTGCGAGGCGGTGTTCGAGGAACAGGCACGGGAGGTGACGGCGTCGGGAGGCGTGGCCCATATCCTGCCGTTCGCCACCGTCGAGACGTCGAAACGGGCGCAGATGCGTCAGCTGTTCGACCGTACCCAGGATTACGCGGAGCTCCTCGCGAAGCTCGATGCCTTCAAGGAAGAGCTGGCCGCGAGCACGGACAACGCAGCGCGCCGATCGCTGGCGGCGTTGCGGCGCGAGTTCGCCGGCGTGGCAGCGACGGATTTCTTCGGCGGCCCGGCGTGCCAGCAGGCCGAAGCGGCACTGGAGGATGCGGAAGCGGCCGTCAACGCCCGCTACGCGCCGGATGAGCCGCATGCGGCGACCGGAAAAATCATTCGCCGCAGCAAGGCCGATTACCGGGGCAGGATCTGGACGACCCGCGCGAAGCTGTGGGTGGACCGGGTCGCCTCGGCCTGGCTGATCCGCCGCTTCATCGACCCCGAAAGCCGGTTCGTCTGGTTGCACGACGTCGGCAAGCGTCCGCGCAAGGCGATCGGTTTCGATTTCGACGGCGCCGAGTTCAGCCACGTGGGCGCGCGGGTCAGCTTCGAGGTGCTGGCGACGAGCTTCGGTCTCGAGAAGGATCCGGGCATCGCGCGCATCGGCGCGATGGTGCACTACCTCGATGTGGGCGGCGTGCCGGTGCCGGAAGCGGCCGGTTTCGCGACGATCCTGGCCGGCGCGCGGGCGCAGACCCGCGATGACGACGAACTGCTGGCCGAGATCGGCAAGACCCTCGATTACCTCTACGCCGCCCACGCGACGGTCGAATCGCGCGCCCGATGAATCCGGCGCCGCCCGCTGACAACGCCGCGTCAGGCCGGCCCACGCGCCTGGATCTGGCGTGGTATTTCCTGCGTCTGGGCGCGGGCGGCTTCGGCGGACCGGTGGCCCTGGCCAACACCATGCACCGCGATCTGGTCGAGCAGCGGGCCTGGCTGAGCGAGCGCGAATACGCCGACGGTCTGGCCCTGGCCACGGCCTGCCCCGGCCCGCTGGCCTACCAGCTCGGCGTGTATTGCGGCTATGTGCGCGGCGGCCTGCCGGGTGCGCTGCTGGTGGCGATCGCCTTCGCGCTGGCGCCGTTCCTGATCGTGGTCGCGATCGCCGCGCTGTACGGGCGCTTCCAGCAGGCCTGGCAGCTGCGCGCCGTGTTCTACGGCGTGGCGCCGGTGATCGTGGCGCTGATCCTCAAGGCCTGCTGGAACCTCGGCCGCAAGACTCTCAAGCGCAGCGCGCCGTCGTGGCTGTTCGCGGCGATCGCCGCGACGGTGACGCTGATCTTCCGGGCCGAGCTGATCAGCCTCTTCCTCGGTGCCGGCCTGATCGGATGCTGGCTGTTCGCGCCGCCGGCCGCGGCGGCACCACCGCCGGCGGCATCCGCGGGACCGCGCCTCAACGCTGTCGGCGCGCTGGCGATCGGCGGCGCGTTCGCCGGTGCGGCGACGACGGCCGGCCTGTTCGTCTTTTTCTTCAAGACCGGGCTGATGGTGTTCGGCAGCGGGCTGGTGATCGCGCCCTTCCTCAAGGCCTACGTGGTCGATCAATACCACTGGCTCAGCAATCAGCAGTTTCTCGATGCCGTCGCCATCGGCATGGTCACGCCGGGGCCGGTGGTGATCACGGCGACCTTCGTCGGCTATCTGGTCCGCGGACTCCCCGGCGCCATCGCGGCCACCGCCGGCATTTTCGCGCCCGCGTTGCTGTTCACCGCGATGGCAGTGCCCCTGCTCAAGCGGGTGCGCGGCAGCCGGCGCGTGCAGGGCTTCCTGCACGGCATCACCACCGCGGTCGTCGGTGCGCTGTTCGGCACCGGCCTGCTGATCGCCGACTCCGCCATCGTCGATGCGGCGACCGCGATCCTGGCGGCAGCCGCATTCGCCGCATTGCTGTGGCGCCCGCGCTGGCCGGAGCCGCTGCTGGTCGGTCTCGGATTGCTCGCCGGGCTGGTGCTCTACGGGCGGCACTTCGGCTGACAAGGCGCAGCCGCGGCTCGAGGAGGCTCAAGTATCGAACCGGGTTGTGCGAGTGGCAGAGCAGGCAAGAGGTGGCGGCCGCGTCATGGGGCCGCCGCTTTGTGGTTTCACTGCCGAACATTCGAGGAGCTATACATGCGTACCTTTCCTTTCATCGTTGCCGGTGCCGTACTCACCGCGGGTTTGCTCGGGGCCGCTCCGGCTTCCGCGGCGACCACCCGCAGCTTCAACATGCAGACGGTCGCCTGGGCGTCCAAGGACAACCCGGCGCAGAAACGGGTCGTCGCCGAATTCGGCGAGGTCTACGGCTTCGTGCCCGACACGATCGTCGTCAATCGGGGGGACCATGTCGTGCTGCATATCCGCAACCTCGAAGGCGGCGGCGACGACGGGCACACCCTCACCATCCCCGGTTACGGCATCAACCAGTCGCTGCCGCCGCTTTCCACGGAGACGGTCTCCTTCACCGCCGACAAGGCCGGCGTGTTCCCGTTCCATTGCGAATTCCACAAGCCGTGGATGAGCGGTGAGCTGGTGGTGCTACCGGCCCGATGAAAAACACCGCCGTTCAATTCGCCGCACGCCGGCTCGGCCTGCTGGCGCTTGCATGCGCCCTGAATGCAGGCGCCGCCGTCGCGAGTACGCCCGCCGTGCCGCTCAGGATGGTGCACGCGGACGTGCCACTGGCCGGCAAACCCGGCCGTTTCGACTACGCGACGATCGACCCGCAGCGCCGGCTGCTGTTCATCGCGCATCTCGGGCCGGGCATCGTCACCGCGGTCGATCTGCGCGGCGAGCGCGTGGTCGCGAATGTGCCGGATGTCCCCGGGGTGCATGGGGTGCTGGCGGTGCCGGCGCTGGGGGAGGTGTTCGCGACGGCGACCGATCGCAACCGGCTCGACGTCATCTCCGAACAGACATTCCGCGTCATCGCCCATGCGCCCGCCGGCGTTTATCCCGACGGCATGGCCTATGCGCCGGACGCGCACGAGCTGTTCATCTCCGACGAGGCGGGTCAGACCGAGACGGTCGTCGACGCGCGCAGCAACCGGCGTGTCGCCACCATTCCCATGGGCGGCGAAGTCGGCAACTCGCAGTACGACCCCGTCAGCCAGCGGGTGTTCGTCGACGTGCAGACGCGTGACGAGATCGTGGCGATCGATCCGCGCAGCAACGCCATCGTGCAGCGTTACCGGCTGCCGGCGACCTGCGACGACGACCACGGCCTGCTGCTCGACGCGCCGGCGCGTCTCGCCTTCGTCGCCTGCGACGGCAATGCCAGGCTGCTGCTCGTCGACATGCGCGACATGCGAGTTCTGTCCGTGCACGCAACCGGGCGCGGCCCCGACGTGCTCGCCTTCGACGCCGGGCTGCAGCGGCTCTACGTCGCCAGCGAAAGCGGGGTGGTTGCGGTATTCCGCCTCGAGGGCAGGGAGCTGCGTCTGCTCGGACGCGGTTATCTCGCCGACGAGGCGCACTCGGTCGCCGTCGATCCGCTGACGCACCGGGTCTATTTACCGTTGCAGAATGTGGGCGGCCGCGGCGTCCTGCGCATCATGGCGCCGACGTCGTAGACGGCGGACATCTGCGAGGTTGCGGATCGGCGGCGGTCTCGCGGCGCACGTCACGCGCGGGTGCGGGCGCTGCGGCAGAATGCGCCGACGCCCGGTGACGCAGGAGATCGGATCATGGCCTATCGCATCCAGTTCGAACGCCTCGGCGGCCCCGAGGTGCTGGCGCGCGTCGATTGCGAGCCCGGCGCGCCCGGCGCCGGCGAGCTGCGCCTGCGCCAGCACGCGGTCGGGCTCAACTTCATCGACGTCTACGTGCGCACGGGCCTCTATCCGGTGCCGGTGCTGCCGTCCTCGCTGGGGACCGAGGGCGCGGCCGTGGTCGAGGCGGTCGGCTCCGGGGTCAGCGGCTTCAAGCCCGGCGACCGCGTCGCCTACGCCACCGGCCCGCTGGGCGCCTACGGCGACGTGCGCGTGATGCCGGCGGCGCACGTGGTGCACCTGCCCGAGGGCATCAGCTTCGAGCAGGGCGCGGCGATCATGCTCAAGGGCCTGACCGTGTGGTACCTGCTGCGCAAGACGCATCGCGCGCAGGCCGGCGAGACGGTGCTGTGGCACGCCGCGGCCGGCGGCGTCGGCCTGCTGGCCTGCCAGTGGGCCAGGGCGCTGGGCGTGCGCCTGATCGGCGTCGCCGGTTCCGCCGCCAAGGCCGGGCTGGCGCGCACGCACGGCGCCTGGGCAGTGATCGACTCCAGCCGCGAGAACGTCGTCCAGCGCGTGCTGGAGCTGACCGAAGGCCGCAAGCTGCCGGTGGTCTACGACTCGGTCGGCAAGGCGACGTGGGAGACCTCGCTCGACTGCCTCGCACCATTCGGGCTGATGGTCAGCTTCGGCAACGCGTCCGGTCCGGTCAGCGGCGTCAACCTCGGCATCCTCGCGCAGAAGGGCTCGCTCTACGTCACCCGTCCGACGCTCGGCACCTACGTCGCCCGGCGCGACCAGCTGGAAGAGGGCAGTCGCGAGCTGTTCGAGCAGGTGCTGTCGGGCGCGGTCAAGGTTGAGATCGGCCAGCGCTTCGCTCTGGCCGACGCCGGCAAGGCGCATGCCGCGCTGGAGTCGCGTGCCACCACCGGGTCGACGGTGCTGGTGCCGTGAGACCGCGCGCAGCAGGACGCTGACATGACCACCCGCCGCTGGATCAGCTCGGGATCGCGCTACGAGCAGGAGGTCGGCTACGCCCGCGCGGTGGTGGACGACGAATGGATCTTCGTCTCCGGCACCACCGGCTTCGACTACCACACGATGACGATCGCACCGGACATCGTCGCGCAGGCGCGGCAGTGCCTGGCCAACATCGCCGCGGCGCTGGCCGAGGCCGGCGTATCGCTGGACGATGTGGTGCGGGTGACCTACATCCTGCCCGACGCGACGGAGTTCGAGGCCTGCTGGCCGCTGCTGCGCGAGGCGTTCGGCCGGGCGCGCCCGGCGGCGACGATGCTGTCGGCGGGGCTGCTCGACCCGCGCATGCGCATCGAGATCGAGGTGACCGCGCGCCGCCACGCCGACGGTTGAGCAGCGCAAGGCCGGGCTGGCGAGCCCAGCGCTTTTGCGTGGTCCGCGGATCCTGCGTTTCGCGGTATCGCAGGGTGGGCAGGAAGCCCGACGCTCCTTTTCGCCGATTGCGGTGCGTGTCCGCCCGGCCTGCAGCGCATCGACCTCGATCCCGCGCGAAGGCGGCGCGCTATTTCAGCAGCGAGCGCAGCATCCAGGCGGTCTTCTCGTGCGCCTCCATGCGCTGGGTGACCAGATCCGCCGTCGGCTGGTCATCGGCCTTGTCGGCGGCGCGGAAGGTTTCGCGTGCGGTGCGCGCGGCGGTTTCGTGGCCCTCGACCAGCTGCTCGACCATCGCCTTCCACTCCGGCACGCCGGTTTCTTCCTTGATCGCGGTCAGCTTGCCGAACTGCGAGTAGGAGCCGGGTGCGACCACGTCCAGCGCGCGGATGCGCTCGGCGATCAGGTCGGCGGCGGTCCACAGCTCGACGTACTGGGTCTCGAACATCAGGTGCAGGGTGTTGAACATCGACCCGGTGACGTTCCAGTGGAAGCTGTGGGTCTTCAGGTACAGCGAGTAGGTGTCGGCCAGCAGGCGCGAAAGCTGCCTGGCGATGGCTTCGCGGTCCTTCCTGGCAATGCCGATATCGATGGCCATGGCGATGCTCCTGGGATGGGAACCGCAAGCGTAGCGCCGGCCTGCACCGGGAGGAAATCGTCGCAGCCGATGCCGGCGATAACGCGCGGCTATGATGCGCGGCTGCATGCATGATCCCGAGTCCACGATGGCACGACCCGACGCGGCGCTGACGACGCTGCGCGCGGCGCTGGGCGGCGTGTGCAGCCGCGACTACGCGCGCCTGCTGGGGCGCTGGCGCGGACTGGCGCGGATGCCGGATTCCGCGCGACTGGCCGCGCTCGCCGCCGATGTCGCGGCCTCGGCCGCACGCCGCGCCGCGCGCGTTGCTGCCAAGCCTGTGATCCGCCTCGACGAGGGGCTGCCGATCACGGCGCGCGCGCAGGAGATCATCGATCTGATCCGCAGCCATCAAGTGCTGGTGATCGCCGGCGAGACCGGCTCCGGCAAGACCACCCAGCTGCCCAAGCTGTGTCTGGCGGCGGGCCGCGGCGAGGCCGGGCTGATCGGCTGCACGCAGCCGCGGCGGCTGGCCGCGCGCGCGGTAGCGCGCCGCGTCGCGGCCGAACTGGGCAGCGAGATCGGCGGCCTGGTCGGCTTCCAGGTGCGCTTCAACGAGCAGGTCGGCGAACGCGCCCTGGTC
>JAJYMF010000446.1 GCA_021787175.1 Pseudomonadota bacterium
CGAGATGGCGCGCGCGCGCGCCGCCCGGCTCGCTGCCGAGCTGGCCGAACTGACGCCGCAGCTGGCGGCGATCGAGGCGCAGGCGCGCGAGGCGCGGGCGCGTCTGGATACCGCCGTCGGCCTGATGGGCGATCACGAGCAGCAGCGGCACGCGCTGGAGTCCGAACGGCGCGCGCTGCTCGAAGCGCGCGAAGAAGCGCGGCTGAATGCCCGCGATGCCGTCGAGCAGGCGCAGCAGCTGGCGCTGACGCTGGAGTCGCGGCGCGCGGCTCTGGCCGGGCTGGAGCAGTCGCTGGCGCGTCTGCAGGCGCAGCGCGAGCAGTTGCAGGCGCGTCTCGCGGAGGTCGTCGAGCAACTCGCGGGAAGCCACGATCCGGCTGCCGAGCTTGAGGCCGAGCGGCAGACCTGCCTCGACCAGCGCCTGCTGGTGGATCGCCAGCTGGTCGAGGCGCGGCGCGTGCTGGAGGACTGCGACGCCGAGCTGCGCCGGCTCGAGCAGGATCGCCATGGCTGCGAGCTGCGGCTGGTGCAGCTGCGCGAGGCCAACGGCGAGCGGCGCCTGGCCGAGCAGGCTCTGCGTCTGCGCGCCGACCAGCTCACCGCGGCGATCGCCGAGGCCGGGCTCGATCTCGATACCCTGCTGGCCGAACTGCCGGCCGATGCGCTGCCCGAGACCGGCCGCCAGCAGCTGGCCGATCTGGAGCAGAAGATCCGCCGCCTGGAGCCGGTCAACCTGGCCGCGATCCAGGAGCACGCCGAGCAGTCGCAGCGCAAGAACTACCTGGACGCGCAGCTGGCCGACCTCACCAGCGCCCTCGAGACCCTCGAGGGCGCGATCAGGAAGATCGACCGCGAAACCCGGCAGCGCTTCAAGGACACCTTCGATCGCGTCAACAGCGGCCTGCAGGAACTGTTCCCGCGCCTGTTCGGCGGGGGGCACGCCTATCTCGAACTCACCGGCGAGGATCTGCTCGACGCCGGGGTGGCGATCATGGCGCGCCCGCCCGGCAAGCGCGTCAGCAACATCTCGCTGCTGTCGGGCGGCGAGAAGGCGATGACCGCGGTCGCGCTGGTGTTCGCGATCTTCCAGCTCAACCCGGCGCCGTTCTGCATCCTCGACGAGGTGGACGCGCCGCTGGACGAGGCCAACATCGGCCGCTTCTCGAAGATGGTGCTGGAGATGAGCGAACGCGTGCAGTTCCTGTTCGTCACCCACAACAAGGGCACCATGGAGGCCGCGCGCCAGCTCTGCGGCGTGACCATGCGCGAGCCCGGCGTGTCGCGGCTGGTGCAGGTGGACCTCGAGGAAGCGGCTAAACTCGCGGGCGCCGCCTGAGCACGGAGAATCGCATGGGCTCCTGGAATCCCGCCATCGGTCTGCCGCTGATCCTGGTCAGCCTGGTGGGCCTGGCGCTGATCTATTTCTTCGGCCGGCCGCGGGCTCCGGGGCAGGGACGTCGCATCGTCTTCGGAAACCGCGACGCCGATGCGCGCGTCGAACCGACGCTGGACACGCTGGATGCACAGTCCGCGGCGGAGGGCGCCGCCGGCGAGCCGCAGCCACGACAGTCCGAGTTCGACGGACTCGACGCCGAACTGCAGCGCCTTGGGCAAACCTTGAAAAGCGAACGCAACGGTAGCGACTCCGCGCATTCGCCTGCTTCCGCGCCATCGTCCGCCCACGAGCTGCGCGGCCGACGCCCGGGCGACAAGCCGATCGAACGCATCGTGTCGCTGTTCGTCGCCGCGCGCGAAGGCCGCAGCTTCCGCGGCACCGACCTGCTGGTGGCGACCGAGAAGGTCGGTCTCGAATACGGCGACATGGGCATCTTCCATCGCCTGGTCGACAACCGCCCCGACCTCGGACCGGTGTTCAGCGTCGCCAACATGGTCAAGCCCGGGCGCTTCGACCTGCGCGCGATCGAGCGCCTGGAGACTGCCGGCCTGGGTTTCTTCATGACCCTGCCGGGGCCGCTGCCGGCGCTGGACGCCTGGGACGCCATGCTGCCCGCCGCGCAGCGTCTGGCCGAACTGCTCGACGGCCTGCTGCTCGACGAGGAGCGCAACGCGCTCGGCCGCCAGCGCATCGCCCATATCCGCGACGAGCTGCGCGGCTGGGATCGGCGCCAGGAAGGCGAGGAAGTCCGCTTCGGCCCGCGCTGAGCGCAGTCAGCGCCGCCGAAGCGATCGCAAAACCGGTCTGCCGCGCTGCCCGACCCGCCACGCGGGGCGGCGAGGGCGTCAGCATCGACAGACCCGCGAGGAGTCGCTCCGTGTACCTGCCGCCCGCCTTTCGCGAAGACCGCCTCGAAGTCCTGCACGCCGCCGTGCGCGAACTGGCCTTCGCCAGCCTGGTGACGCACGGCGCCGAAGGCCTCGAGGCCAGCCACATTCCGCTGCATCTGCTGCCGCAGCCGGCGCCGCTGGGCAGCCTGATCGGACACGTCGCCCGTGCCAACCCGCAGTGGCGGGCGGCACGGTCGCCGCGGCCGGCACTGGCGATCTTTCTCGGCCCGCACGCTTACGTCTCGCCCGACTGGTATCCGAACAAGCACACGACGGGCCAGGACGTGCCCACCTGGAACTATATCGCGGTGCACGCGCACGGCACGCTGGAACTGATCGAGGACCCGGGCGAGGTACGCGCCATGCTCGACCAGCTGACCGCGCAGCACGAGGCCGGGCGGCCGCGCCCGTGGAAGGTCAGCGACGCGCCCGCCGATTACATCGACCAGCAGCAGCGGCACATCGTCGGCCTGCGCCTGACGATCACGCGGCTGGAGGGCAAGTGGAAGCTCAGCCAGAACCGCGCCGCGGCCGACCGCGAGGGCGCGCGCGCCGGTCTTGCGGCGTCGGCCCGTGAGCGCGAGCGCGCAGTGGCTGCGGCGATGGCAGAGGTGAACGATCCCGGCAACGGACGCTGATCGGCCTTCAGGCGCGATACGCCCCCGCAAGGCCGGTCAGATGCGCGCGCTCGGCCTCGCGCAGATACGGCGCCAGCAGCAGCATCACCTGATGGATGCCGCGCGCCAGCCGCTGCGGCTGCTCGCGCGTGGCACCATGGCGCACGGCGTCGTAGTCCAGCCAGAAGGTGGCGATCAGCAGAATGCTCTCCACCAGCGCCTCGATCTCGCTGCTGCTGGCGCGCATCGCGCCGCTCTCGACCAGGCCGTGCAGCACCTGGCGCGCGGCGCCGGCGGCGCGTTCCAGCACGCGCCCGAAACGCAGCCGCAGCGTGCGGTTGCGGGCGAGGATGTCGACCAGATCGCGGTACAGGAAACGGAAGTCCCACATGCACTCGAACACTAGGTGCAGCTGCAGCCACACGTCTTCGAGATCGGGCAGACGCTGCTGCGGCGCCGTCAGCGCCTCGTCCATGCGCTGCTCGTAGCGCGCGAACAGCTGCCCGACGATGTCGTCCTTGTTGCGGAAGTGGTAGTACAGGTTGCCGGGGCTGATGCCCAGTTCGTCGGCGATGTGGTTGGTGGTGACGTTGGGCTCGCCCGCGGCATTGAACATCGCGAGGCTGGTTTCGAGGATGCGCTCGCGCGTCCGCCGGGCCATGGCGGCGCGGCTCAGGCGCCGAGCTTGCGCACCAGCTCGACGTACTTTTTCATCGCCTCGTCGGCGCTGGTGCCCTTGAGCTTGGCCCAGGCCTCGTACTTCGCGGTGCCGACGAAGTCGAAGAATCCCGGTTTGGGTCCGCTGACGTCGCCCTCGGCGCCCTGCTTGTAGAGCGCGTAAAGCTTGAGCAGGGTGTCGTTGTCGGGGCGCTCGGCCAGTTTCTTGACGTCTTCGGCAGCCTGCGCGAACTGGGTTTTGAGGTCGGCCATGACTTGCGTACGCCTGCGGTGATCGATGCTTGCGCGAGCTTGTAGCACGCGTCCCCGAGGGGGTCAACGCAGCGCTTGGCCGCATCGTCGAGGCGCGTCTATGCTAGCCGCGACGCGCGCCGCGGACGGCACGGCAGGGGATGCACATGAGCTATTTCGTCACCGGAGCCACGGGTTTCATCGGCCGTCACCTGCTGGAGCGGCTGCTGGCGCGCAAGGGCACCGTGTACTGCCTGGTGCGCAAGGGCTCGGAGGGCAAGTTCGAGGCGCTGCGTGAGCGCCTGCAGGCGGACAAGACCCGGCTCGTCGCGGTGCGCGGCGATCTGGGCGCCGCTCGGCTGGGCGTCTCGCCGGCGCAGCAGCGCGCGCTGAGAGGCAAGGTCCGGCACCTGTTCCACCTGGCCGCGATCTACGATCTCGCCGGCGACGCGGATGCGCAGTACGCCGCCAACGTCGACGGCACCCGCCACATGCTGGAGTTCGCCGACGTCGTGCATGCCGGCTGCGTGCATCACGTCAGTTCGGTCGCGGTCGCCGGTCTGTACCCCGGCGTGTTCCGCGAGGACATGTTCGCCGAGGCCGAGGGCCTCGAGCATCCCTATTTCCGCACCAAGCACGAGGCCGAGCGCGTGGTGCGCGCTGAATGCTCGCGGCCGCTGCGCATCTACCGCCCCGGCGTGGTGATCGGTCATTCGCGCAGCGGCGAGATCGACAAGATCGACGGCCCCTACTACTTCTTCCGCCTGATCAAGAAACTGCGCGAGACGCTGCCGCCGTGGATGCCGACCATCGGCCTCGAAGGCGGACGCATCAACATGGTGCCGGTCGACTGGGTGGCGTCCGCGCTGGATCACATCGCGCACAAGCCGAAACTCGACGACCACACCTTCCACCTGACCGATCCGGCGCCGCGGCGCATCGGCGAGGTGCTGAATCTGTTCGCCCGCGCCGGGCACGCGCCGCAGATGAGCATGCGGCTGGATGCGCGCATGTTCGGCTTCATTCCGGGATCACTGCGCGCGGCGCTGGGCAATCTGCCGCCGGTGCGGCGCATGGCGCGGGCTCTGCTGCGCGATCTCGGCATTCCCGCCGAGGTGCTGCGCTTCGTCAATTATCCGACGCGCTTCGATTGCCGCGAGACCGAGCGCGCGCTGAAGGGCTCGGGCATCGTGTTGCCGAAGCTCGACGACTACGCCTGGCGCCTGTGGGACTACTGGGAGCGCCATCTCGATCCCGATCTGTTCGTCGATCACTCGCTGGCCGGCAAGGTCAGGGACCGCGTGGTGCTGATCAGCGGCGGCTCGTCGGGCATCGGCAGGGCGGTGGCGCTCAAGGTCGCCGGTGCCGGTGCGCGGGTGGTGATCTGCGCGCGCGGCGAGGACGAGCTGGCCGCCACGAAGCAGGAGATCGAGGACGCCGGCGGACGCTGCTGGACCTATCGCGTCGATCTGGCCGACCCGGCGGCAGCGGACGCCTTCATCCGGCAGGTGCTGGCGGAACACGGCCAGGTCGACGTGCTGATCAACAACGCCGGGCGCTCGATCCGGCGCGCGATCGCTTCCAGCTACGACCGTTTCCACGACTTCGAGCGCACCATGCAGCTCAATTACTTCGGTGCGCTGCGGCTGATCATGGGCGTGCTGCCGAGCATGGCCGAGCGCCACGGCGGCCACATCGTCAACATCTCCTCGATCGGCGTGCTGACCAACTCGCCGCGGTTCTCGGCCTATGTCGCCTCCAAGGCGGCGCTGGACGCCTTCTCGCGCTGCGCGCAGGCCGAGTTCTCCGACCAGGGCGTCAGCTTCACCACCATCAACATGCCGCTGGTGAAGACGCCGATGATCGCGCCGACCAAGATCTACGAGTCGGTACCGACGCTGACGCCCGAGGAAGCCGCCGAGATGGTGGCGCAGGCGATCGTCGAGCGTCCGGTGCGGGTGGCGACGCGGCTCGGCACCTTCGCGCAGATTCTCTACGCGCTGGCGCCGCGGGCCTACGAGATCATCATCAACTCGGCGTTCCGACTGTTTCCCGATTCGCCGGCCGCCAAGGGCATCAAGGGCATGCGCGAGGCGCTGACCCAGCAGCCCACCAGCGAACAGATCGCCTTCGCGGCGCTGATGCGCGGGGTGCATTGGTAGCCGGTTGGCAGCGGAGGCACGCTGCGCGTGGTGCTGTCGTTGGAGAACTTCAGCTCGGCTGAGGCACCTGCATCTGTTGTCATCCTGAGCGCAGCGAAGGAACTGCGCAGCGGAGCATCTGTCTACCGCCGAGCGGAACCAAACGGCGTGCCGATGGCGCAGCTGAAGTCAGATCCTTCGCGTTGCTCAGGATGACAAAGCAGGAAGTGCGCGCAACGCCCGCCGCTGCAGCCGAGCGGAACCAAACGGCGTGCCGATGGCGCCATCGAAGCGCGCTGCTTCGCTGTCGTTGACTCCATTCGATGACAAACCGGCGCGGCGCGCGCCGCACGTGCATAACAAAAGAGAGAAAAAGGCCCGTCGGTCGAGTGGCAGGGGAGGGATCTGCCAGCACGGGATGACCGACGGGCCTCATGAAGCGTCCGCCCGGAGCGACGGAGGGCAGCGGCCTGCTGCCCGGGTACGGCGATTACTTGCGGGTGGACTTGAGCCTGGGTTTGGCCTTGGCGGCAGCAACCTGCGCCTCTTCCAGCGCGGCCAGATCGTCCTTGGGTTTGCGGGCCGGCTTGGCCTTGCTGACGGTGCCGGTCTTGGCCTTGGCCTTGGGTGACGGCTCCCCGTTCAATTGACGGACGGCGCGCGCCAATTCCTCGACGCGCGCGGCAAGCGCGTCCATGTCCTGCCGGCCGGGTACGCCCAGACGCGACAGCGAGCGCGACACGCGGTCTTCGAACACTTTTTCCAGGCGGTCCCAGGTATCGGTGGCGCGCTGCCTGGCGGCGCCGACGCTCGATTCGACCGCGCCGCGCACCTCGTGCACCTTGCTGTCGGTGAACTTGCGCGTCTTCTGCTCGATCGCGCTGCCTTCCTTGACCAGGGTGTCGAACAGCTTGCCGCCCTCGGCCTGCGCCTTGGCGAACGCGCCCAGCCCGGCCAGCCAGATCTGCTGCGCGGATTCCATGATGCCCTTGCCCAGTGCCTGCGCCTGCGCGGCGCCGGCCTTGGCCTGCGGTTTCAGTTTCGGCTTGCTGCTCATCGGGTGATTCCTCGTGGGAGTGAGGGGCAAATTACCCGCGCCGTCTAGAGCCTTCACACTAGCCGAGCGTCATCATCAGATCGCGCGCATCGCGCCAGGGCAGCGCGGCGCTCCAGCAGCCCGGACGGCCGGCGCGGACGGCGAGCGTGGCGACGTGGTCGAGGAATGCCGGGCGCGGCAGTTCGATCGCGCCCATGCGCAGCAGATGCGGATTGGCGACCTGGGCGTCGATCAGAGGCCAGCCCCAGCGGGCCAGCAGGCGCGCCGCGGCCAGCAGCGCGGTGCGCGAGCCGCCGCTGGCGGCGCTGAACATGGACTCGCCGGCAAACAGCTCGCCGACCGCGACGCCGTACATGCCGCCGATCAGCCGCGTGCCCTCCCAGACCTCGAACGAATGCGCGTGGCCGAGTTCGTGCAGATGCAGATAAGCCGCACGCATGGCGGCCGTGATCCAGGTGCCGGCGGCGTCGGCGCGCGGTGCGGCGCAGGCGTCGATGACGCGGGCGAAGGCCGAGTCGATGCTCAGCGTCCAGCGGCTGCGGCGCAGGCTGCGCGCCAGGCGCCGCGGGATGTGCAGCGCCTCGGTGCGAAACACGCAGCGCGGATCGGGCGACCACCACAGGATCGGATCGCCCTCGCCGAACCAGGGGAAGATGCCGAGGCGGTAGGCCGCGAGCAGCCGCTGCGGCGAGAGATCGCCGCCGACCGCGAGCAAGCCGTCGGGCTCGCGCAGGGCGTGTTCGGGCGGCGGGAAATCCAGCCGCCGCGGATCGAGCAGGACCGGTCGTCTCATCGCTGCGCGTAGGGCGTGTGGGCGTCGAGTTCGCGCCCGTAGTCGTCGAGCATCGCCGCTTCCTCGGCCAGCGCCGCGGCCACCGCGGCGCGGAAGCCGGCATGCGCCAGATGATGCCGCGAATGCGTGCGCGTCGGCAGGAAGCCGCGCGCCAGCTTGTGCTCGCCCTGCGCGCCGGGCTCGAAGCGTTCGAGGCCGGCGCGAATGCAGTGCTCGATGCCCTGGTAGTAGCAGAGTTCGAAATGCAGGCCGGGCAGGGCTTCCTCGCTGCCCCAGTAGCGTCCGTACAGCGTCGTGCGCGAGCCGAGGCAGAGCGCCATCGCCACGATGCGACCGTCGCGGCGGGCCAGCGCCGCCCAGGTCTGCGCGCCCAGCGTCGTGCCCAGATGCCGGAAGAACGCTTCGCTCAGCGCGGGGTGATTGCCTTTCTCCGCGAACGTCGCCTGATACAGCCGGTGCAGGACTGTCCACTCATCGGCGTCCAGGCTGGCACCGCAGCGCCATTCGATCGCGAGGCCGGCGCGCTGCAGCGCCGCGCGCTCGGCGCGGATGTTCTTGCGCTTCTTGTGGCTGAGCGCGTCGAGGAAGTCGGCGAAATCGCGGTAGCCGCGGTTCGTCCAGTGGAACTGCCAGTCGAAACGGGGCAGCCAGTCGCCGTCGAAGGCGCCGCACTCGTCTCCGGCGATGAAGTTGGTGTGTGCCGAGGCGAGACCGAGCCGGTGCGTTTCGGCGGTCAGCGCGGCAACCAGACGTTCGCGAATCGCCGCCGCGCCGGTCCCGTTGCCGGTCAGCAGGCGCGGCCCGGTCACCGGCGTGTACGGGATCGCCGCCAGCAGCTTGGGGTAGTAGCGGCCGCCGGCGTGCTCCCAGGCCTGCGCCCAGGCATGGTCGAAGACGAATTCTCCGTGCGAGTTGCCCTTGAGATACAGCGGCGCAGCGCCGATCAGCGCGCCGTCGTCGTACAGCCCCAGATGATGCGGCTGCCAGCCCCATTCGGGGCGGATGCAGCCGTGGCGCTCCAGTCCGGCGAGGAAGGCATGATCGAGGAAAGGATGGTCGTCCGGGCGCAACGCGTTCCAGGCCGTCGCGTCGATCTCGTCGAGGGCGGCGTGGAAGCGGACCGTGGTCATGCGCTCAGCATCGGCAGCCGCGCGCGCAGAAAACGCGAAGCCGATGCGCACTCATGCCAGTCCGTCGAGGTACTTCTCGGCGTCCAGCGCCGCCATGCAGCCGAAACCGGCCGAGGTCACCGCCTGGCGATAGACCTGATCGGCGACATCTCCCGCGGCGAACACGCCCGGCACGCTGGTGGCGGTGGCGTTGCCGGCCAGCCCGGTGCGGATCCTGATGTAGCCGTTGTGCATGTCGAGCTGGCCGTCGAACAGCGCCGTGTTGGGCGTGTGGCCGATGGCGACGAACACGCCGGTCGCCGCGATCTCGTGCGTGCTGCCGTCGAGGGTGCTTTTCAGGCGCAGGCCGGTGACGCCGCCGGCATCGCCCAGCACTTCGTCGACGGTGTGATTCCAGACGATCTCGATCTTGCCGGCGCGCTGCTTCTCGAACAGCTTGTCCTGCATGATTTTTTCGGCGCGCAGGCTGTCGCGGCGATGCACGAGGGTGACCTTGCGGCCGATGTTGGCCAGATACAGCGCCTCCTCGACGGCGGTGTTGCCGCCGCCCAGCACGGCGATGTCCTGGTCGCGGTAGAAGAAACCGTCGCAGGTGGCGCAGGCGGACACGCCCTTGCCCTTGTAGGCCTCCTCGGACGGGATGCCGAGGTACTTGGCGCTGGCGCCGGTGGCGATGATCAGTGCGTCGCAGGTGTATTCGCCGCTGTCGCCGACCAGTCGGAACGGCCGCGCGCCGAGGTCCGCGCTGTGGATGTGGTCGAACACGATCTCGGTGTCGAAGCGCTGCGCGTGGCGCAGCATGCGTTCCATCAATTCCGGCCCCTGCACGCCGGCGTCGTCGCCGGGCCAGTTGTCGACGTCGGTGGTGGTGGTCAGCTGGCCGCCCTGCTGCAGGCCGGTGATCAGCAATGGCTTGAGATTGGCGCGCGCGGCGTACACCGCGGCGCTGTAGCCGGCGGGGCCGGAGCCGAGGATCACGAGGCGGCGGTGGCTGGAAGTGCTCATGTATAATTCCGTGCTGGTGCGGTGAGGTTCGGGCCGCGCTTCCGATGCGCCGAGCGCATGTGTGCGGGGTGGATGCCGGCGACGCCGGCGCGATCTGCCCCGCAGGATGGGGAAGCGCCGGCCGTGAATCAAGCCGCCGCATTTTTTTGCAAGGCGCCGCCCGCGGCGTCATCGCGCAACACACGAGGACCCCCACGCCATGCGTATCGGTATTCCGTCGGAAACCAAGACTCTCGAGGGCCGCGTCGCCCTGGTGCCTGCCGCCTGTGCCGATCTGGTGCGGCGCGGCCACGAGGTCTACATCCAGTCCGGCGCCGGCCTGAAGAGCTGTTTCAATGACGAGGAGTACGCGCGCGTCGGCGTGCACGTCGTCGCCGATGCCGCGGCCCTGTACGCGGCGGCCGAGCTGATCGTCAAGGTCAAGGAACCGATCGCGGGCGATCTGGCGCTGCTGCAGAAGCAGCACCTGCTGTTCTGCTACCTGCATCTGGCGCCGGAGCCCGAACTGACCCGGCGTCTGCTGGCGATCGGCCTGACCGGCATCGCCTTCGAGTCGGTCGAGGAGGCTGACGGCGGCCTGCCG